>JAJRWO010000046.1 GCA_024276775.1 Gammaproteobacteria bacterium
GCGATAGCAATAGACTCTAATGTAATACTTGAGCATGTGGGGATAAATCCAACCCGGACAGGTGTTATTGATATTCTGCGTCTAATGGGGGCACAGATTGAGGTGATTAATGAGCGTGAGGTGGGTGGTGAGCCAGTGGCGGATATCCGCATCCGTTCCAGCAGGCTGAAGGGCATCCATATTCCAGAGCATCTGGTGCCATTGGCCATCGATGAGTTTCCAGCTTTGTTTGTTGCGGCAGCCTGCGCCGATGGCGAGACTGTTTTAACAGGTGCTGAGGAGTTGCGTGTTAAAGAGAGTGATCGTATTCAGGTCATGGCTGATGGTTTGATCAAAATGGGTATCAAGGTAGAACCAACTGTCGATGGAATTGTGATTGAGGGAGGGCCGCTGACGGCTGCGGAGGTAGACAGCCACGGGGATCATCGCATTGCTATGAGTTTTGCGATGGCTGCATTACGGGCACAAGGCGATGTTATTATCAATGACTGCGCCAACGTAAATACCTCTTTTCCAAATTTTGTCTCACTGGCCAGTCGTGCTGGTTTGAAAATTAAACTAATGGACCAGGGTTGAAACAGGTATGGCTGAACGTGGGATTAAAAACGAGGTTGATGTGATTACCATTGATGGCCCGAGCGGTTCGGGTAAGGGCACAATTAGTCGTTTGCTAGCCAATCGCCTGGGATGGCACTTCCTTGATAGCGGTGCGTTGTATCGGTTGGTAGGGCTGGCAGCAACACGTCATGCGATTAAATTTAATGACACAAGTGGTTTGGCCACATTGGCCGCCCACCTGGATGTTGAGTTTGTCTCAGATGAAGATGGTATGGAAACCAAAATTTATCTTGAAGGTGAAGAGGTTACGAACACTATTAGAAGTGAAGAGTGCGGTGATGACGCCTCGAAAATTGCAGCAGTTCAGGCCGTTCGTGATTCCCTGTTTGAACGCCAGCGGGCTTTTTCGGTGGCACCAGGTTTGGTTGCAGATGGCAGAGATATGGGAACGGTGATATTTCCCGGTGCCAGATTAAAGGTTTTTCTCACCGCAAGCCTAGAGGAACGGGCCACAAGGCGCTATAAACAGTTGAAAGAGAAGGGACTAAATGCTAATCTGTCGGCCCTTTTGGAGGAGCTATCCGGACGCGATGAGCGTGACAGGAATCGCTCTTCGTCACCATTGGTGGTCGCAGACGGCGCTGTTACTATTGATACATCAAGCATGGGTATCGATGAGGTGGTGGAAAAAGTGTCTGACTTATGGCAACAAGTCAGTGCTTAATTGTAAAAATTTCAAGGTGGTCTAACTATATGTAAGACCGTTTTTTTAACTCCGCAGAAAGCGGAATAACTAGTGCTCCTTATCAAGCCTGAATAGTGGGTGGTCTGATATGGAGAAGGGTAAATACGAAATGAGCGAGAGCTTTGCGCAACTGTTAGAGGAAAGCCAGGTCGACGAACGCATGCGTCCAGGCACCATTTTTAATGCGATTGTCATCAGTGTTGATGCCAATATGGTCGTGGTAAGTGCCGGGCTGAAGTCTGATAGCGCCATTCCTGCCGAGCAGTTTTATAACGAAGAAGGCAAAGTCAACATCAATGTTGGCGATGAAGTTGAAGTGGCACTTGAAGCTGTCGAAGATGGCTATGGTGAAACCCGCCTGTCACGTGAAAAGGCTATCCGTGCTCAAGCCTGGACGATCCTCGAAAAGGCCATGGAAGCGAGTGAGGCTGTTATTGGCGTTCTAACAGGCAAGGTTAAAGGTGGTTACACCGTTGAGTTAAACGGAATTCGTGCTTTCTTGCCTGGTTCTCTGGTTGATGTGCGTCCAGTACGTGATGCGGCACATCTGGAAGGCAAAAGTCTGGAATTCAAGGTTGTTAAACTTGATCGTCGTCGCAATAACGTTGTTGTTTCTCGCCGTGCTGTGGTTGAAACTGAATCTAATGCCGAGCGTGAGCAGTTGCTTGAAAATCTGCAGGAAGGCCAGACTGTTAAAGGTATCGTTAAAAATCTAACTGACTACGGTGCATTCATTGACTTGGGTGGAATTGACGGCCTGCTGCATATCACTGATATGGCCTGGCGTCGTGTGCGTCAGCCGTCTGAAATTGTCAATGTTGGTGATGAAATTGACGTTAAGGTTCTGAAATTTGATAAAGAACGTCATCGTGTTTCTCTTGGTCTCAAGCAAATGGGTGAAGATCCATGGGAAGATATTGCTCGCCGTTACCCTGTTGGTGCTCGCTTGTTTGGCAAGGTGACTAACATTGCTGATTACGGTTGTTTTGTTGAGATTGAAAGCGGTGTTGAAGGCTTGGTTCACGTCTCAGAAATGGATTGGACCAACAAAAATATCCACCCTTCAAAGGTTGTTCACGTTGGTCAAGAGACTGAAGTGATGGTCCTGGATATCGATGAGGAACGTCGTCGTATCTCATTGGGCATGAAACAATGTGCTTCAAATCCATGGGACACATTTGCAGCTACGCATAGCAAGGGTGACAAGATCTCCGGTACGATTAAATCAATTACTGATTTTGGTGTATTCGTTGGTCTGGAAGGTGGTATAGACGGTTTGTTGCATTTGTCTGATTTATCATGGAATGATGGTGGAGAAGATGCTGTACGCAATTACTCTAAGGGTGATGAGGTTGAGGCTGTGATTTTGGCGATTGATCCCGAACGTGAGCGTATTTCTTTGGGTGTTAAGCAATTGGATCAAGACCCATTCTCACAATATGTTGCGGAGCATGTTAAGGGGGCGATTGTTAAAGGAACGATCACAGAGGTAGACGCGAGGATGGTAGTCATTAATTTGGCTGATAGTGTAGATGGTTATCTGCGTTCTTCTGAACTTTCTCAGGATCATGTCGCCGATGCGCGTACTTTATTGAATGTGGGCGATGAGATTGAGGCTAAGTTTACGGGTGTCGATCGTAAAAACCGTACCATTATGTTGTCGATCAAAGCGAAAGATAACGATGAAGAGCAAGAAGCAGTGAAGGAATATAGTTCCGGCTCTGCGGCTGGTGCCACCACCTTGGGTGACCTGTTAAAAGAACAGATTGACTCTAAAAGTTAAAAGGTAGTGAAAATCCCCTCTGGAAGCAATTCCAGGGGGATTTTTTTTTGTTTAGCTGTTGCCAAAACTGAACAGATAAGCCAATATTGTATTATCTACAAGGGGTTACGCTCCTGCACGTTAGAGGAAACCAATAATGACAAAGTCTGAAATGATTGATTTACTAGCACAGCGTCAAAAGCATCTAACCTATAAAGACGTAGAATTTGCTGTTAAAACCATGATTGAGCAAATGGCTCAAAACCTCGCCACTGGCGAGAGGATTGAAATTAGGGGGTTTGGGAGTTTTTCACTGCATTTTCGTCCTCCACGCTTGGGAAGAAACCCTAAAACGGGTGAGCCGGTATCATTAGTGGGTAAACATGTGCCCCATTTTAAACCTGGTAAAGAGTTGAGAGAGCGCGTTAATCAGAGTATTGGACGTGTTGAAATTATTGAAAATTAATTGTTTTTCTCTCAAAGGGTGGGATGATGTTTAAAATACTTGGGTTAGTCTTTTTGCTGCTTGTGGCTGTTGTTGTGATTAGTTTTACATCACTCAATGCTCAGTCAATACAAATCAATTACTACTTTGGAATCAAAGAATTACCTTTGGCTGTTGCCATGGTGGTTTCAATTACGATTGGTATTTTGTTTGGCTTTTTAGCTAGTTTCGGTGTGGTCATGCGCCTTAAACGTGAAAATATGAGGCTGAAGAGGGTGGCTAAAACAACTGGCAAACAACTGACACAGCTTAAATCTACCCCCGTTTAAAAAGACCGGTTCATGAGTGTGACCCAGCGATGGTTTTTGCTACCCATTGCGGCAGCTTCGGGACGATATGTCGCTTGTTTGGAATGTCATAAAATTATGGTTTTACCAGCATTGATATGGACGGGTGCTGTCCTGGCTGTCAAACCTGGTCAAGCATTAAACCCATTCATGAATTTCAACAGGGTACAAGTATTTGATTGATGGTCAGGACAGTGTTGTTGTAGCGCTTGATTACCCATCGGCCAAAGGGGCACTTAATCTAGCAGAGCAGCTTGACCCAAAGAATTGCCGACTTAAGGTGGGTAAGGAGTTGTTTACCCGTGAAGGGCCAGCCGTTGTAGAAAAATTACGCAATAAAGGCTTCGATATTTTTCTTGATCTGAAGTTTCACGACATCCCCAATACGACAGCGGCTGCATGTGCTGCTGCTGCTGATCTGGGAGTGTGGATGATTAATGTACATGCCCTGGGAGGCAGACGGATGATGGAGGCAGCACGTAACGCAGTTGATATGTCCAGCCAACAGCCACTGCTGATAGGCGTGACAATTTTAACCAGCATGGCAGCAGACGATTTATTAGACATTGGTTTAACAGACCAACCTGCCAATGAAGTTGCGCGCTTGGCGGGGCTTGTAAAAAATTCTGGCCTGGATGGCCTGGTTTGTTCGGCCCATGAGACAACTGCCATGCGGTCTAGGTTTGGTTCTGGTTTCGTCTTGGTGACGCCTGGTATACGTCCAGCGGGTTTTGAAAAAGATGATCAAAAGCGGACAATGACACCCACCGAGGCCCTAAATGCTGGGGCGTCTTACTTGGTTATTGGTAGGCCAATTAGCCGTGCTAAAAATCCAGTCGAAGTATTGAAAAATATTATTGCTGAAATAAATTTGGATATTGCTGAATAGGATTTATCATCACTATTCAGCGTAAGTGATCGAGGGTGTCAAGTTTACGGTGTCACTTAGCTGGAAATATTCACTTGTTCAATACTGTATATGACGATAAATTGATTAAGTGTTTGCTTTCAATTTTGAATGGGCATTGTGCCAAAATTACTTCGTAGGGCAGGCGTTCCATTTTTTGGAAATATTTTCTCCCTTGGGCTAAAGCCAAATATCTGCAACATAGCTTCCCTTCTTGATTTTCTCCTTATTTTGTTTTTAACCACTTTTCTAAAATGGCAATTTGTTCTGGAATTTCCCATGCGTCATCACGGAGGTCCTCGCTGGAAAGTTAGAAAAACAGTGTCAGGCCTGTGCTGATTTCAAGGTTGTTGCTGGTTTTGTTGCTGCCTAACAGGTCGATGTCGAAGATATGGTTACGGGCATCCAGGTGTCCGGCAAGCCAGTCATTAAAAATAAAGCGATAGCCAACCCCTATGTTTAGCGTGTGACGTTTATCGCCGCCGAACTTGGTGCTGCCGGTGCCTGCGACTAGATAAAGTGCGGTGTAAAAGGCACGACCGCTACCGACAAAGGCTTCGCCAGGCAGAATATTAAAACCAAAGGAAATATTGTAATAGCTTAGCTCGCGCTCTGCATCGGTTAACAGTCGCACTGAGCCGCTGAGACGTTCGAAGCTGGTGTCACCGGCTGTGGCTTGGCCATAACTGGCTTCAGCAAAAAAATCTTCACTGAAGTGATAGGCCAATCGTGCCCCGGTGACAGTGCGGGTGCCAAAATCTTCAATACTGAGTTTGCCAACATAGATGCCAAGTTCAAAATTTTCCGTGTCAATACGGGCGAGCTTGACAGGCTCACGTTTGAGGCTGGGCTTGATGACTTGGATAGGCGCGTCTGATTCGGCCTTGGCGGTGCTGAGCATCAAGCTGGTGATGATCAACGCGGTGCTTAGAAAAAAGTAACCAGTCCGATCTTCCATTCTTTTATGTCCTCATTGTCATCATTGTTGGAAAAAACTACATAGCGATTATATTCGGCGCGTAAGGCAAAGCGGCTGGAGACGTAGGCATATGCGCCAATGCCGACATGGGCTAGTAGATCGCTGCGGTCTTTGGCCAGTACCAGGGTTGCTCTTGGTGTGGTCTTGATATTGCCCATGCCCAAGGCAAAATATGGCGATATGCGCCAGTCGGGAAAGGGCTGGTTAAGCAGGTTGATATTAGTGACCAGGTTGTTGGAATAGTTGCCTATTGCTTGCATCAATGAAAGCTCAGTCGATAGGTTTTGGGTAAATTTGTAAGCTGCGTAAAGGGTTATGGTTTGGGCACCATCCATATCACCACTGAGCACACCTGCTTCTGTTTTGCGTTGGTTGAATTGATGCTGATCGATCTGTTCAAAGTGGGTCTGTTGGCCTTGCGGGTTTAGGGTTTGTTCCAGTTGATTTTGATGGGCCCAGCCAGTGGTGCCGTTGCTGGCGACTACTTTGAACCAGTCAGTTTTGCGTGTGCGAATCTCAATCCATTCGCTGCGATCGACCACATGAAATACCGGATAGCCGCGACCGGGGCCGGTGTGTAATTCAATATAAGCGTCTGTTATTTGGACCTTGCGATGGCTGGTTTCTGCATGGGTATAAGCGCTAGCGCTACAGAGCAATAGCAATATGATGAGGATGAATGGCATGATTAGGGTTGTGGAATATCAAACGGATTATTGTAATATTGGCCGCCAATGTCCAGCCACTCCGATAGCAGGTGTAGTTCTGCCGGGTTGAGCCAGCCGGCATGGCTGCCACCTGGGTCAAAGCGATTGAAAAAGTAACTGCTATTGGCACCATTGGCCGACATGGAAGGGCCGTTTGCTGAGACCATCAACGGGACTGGATTGCCTTCCGTGTCGGTTTCAAACAAGGGCTTGCCTTGATTGTCTGTGGCCTGAATTATAATGTCTTGCAGGCCATTGTTAACCAGTGCTTGTGGACTGTCTGTGAACAATAATTCGTGGTATGCCTTGA
>JAJRWO010000047.1 GCA_024276775.1 Gammaproteobacteria bacterium
CCCTTTTAACTTGCGGACACGTTGCTGCACGGCAAGATATTCAAGGATTCGTTCTTTAACCTTTTCCAGGCCATAATGATCTTCTTCCAAAATAGCCTCAGCCTTAGCCAAATCATTGCAAATCTTACTACGCTTTTTCCATGGAACACTAACCATCCAATCAATGTAGTTACGCACGACAGTCGCTTCAGCAGACATAGGCGACATCATCTTGAGCTTGTTCAATTCCGCCATTGCCTTGGTCTTGGCTTCTTTCAACATCCCTGCTTTTTCAATTTTTCTGTTGTATTCCTCTATTTCATTAGGCGCATCATCCATATCACCAAGTTCTTTCTGAATGGCTTTCATCTGTTCATTCAGATAATATTCACGCTGACTCTTTTCCATTTGCCGTTTCACACGACCGCGAATACGCTTTTCAACCTGTAACAAGTCAATCTCAGACTCCAGCAATCCCATCATTCTTTCAAGGCGATCACGCACATTCACCTGCTCCAACACACTCTGCTTTTCTTCAATCTTCAATGACATATGTGCAGCAATGGTATCAACCAAGCGACCACCATCATCAATCCCTGACAGTGATGACAGAATTTCGGGCGGAATTTTGTTATTCAACTTTACATACTGGTCAAATTGATTCAGCAGCGAGCGTACCAGCACATCAGATTCACGCTCTTCCAAAGTATCACACTCAAGTACCGAAACTTCAGCGGTGAAAAACGCTTCATCATCAACATAGCGATTCAATTCAGCGCGCTCTATTCCTTCGACCAATACCTTGATAGTGCCATCAGGAAGCTTCAACAATTGTAGAATATTTGCAAGCGTACCAATATTATAAATATCATCGGGCTGAGGATCATCAAGTGAAGCACTTTGCTGAGCCACTAGCAGGATCTTTTTGTCCTGTTCCATCGCTGCTTCAAGGGCTTTGATGGATTTTTTCCGACCGACAAACAAAGGAATAACCATGTACGGATAAACAACTACATCACGCAACGGCAATACTGGCAAAATTTTACTCACAATCAACGTACTTTCATCTTGGTCGTTACGACTCATTTAAAACCTCAACCACAATTCTGTTGTTTTTAATGGGCCATTAGCAGCCCTGAGAGGAAGGAAAATTCACACCTTACGTGGGTTTTACCCCTACATGATAACCTGCTTTGAAACTACTATGGTGGCCGGGCCTGAGAAAATCAAGCCCGGTTATGAATATATTTAATTGTCTTTACTCGCCACGCAAGCCTGCTGTTCAACCTGGCCATAAATCAATAATGGCTCTGATGTTTTATTAATAACACCTGCATCAATAACCGCTTTTGTAACATTTTCCAAAGACGGCAAATCATACATCGTATCGAGTAATGCGCTTTCCAGAATAGAACGCAAACCCCGCGCGCCTGTTTTCCTGTCCATCGCTTTTTTTGCAACGGCACGCAACGCATCATCACGAAACTCAACCTCACAGCCTTCCATTTCAAACAACTTTGCATACTGCTTAGTAATAGCATTTTTCGGTTCAGTCAGAATACTAATCAATGACGCCTCATCCAGCTCTTCCAGTGTTGCAACAACGGGCAAACGACCCACAAACTCAGGAATCAAACCATATTTAACCAGGTCTTCAGGTTCGACTGAATGTAACACCTCACTAAGATTTTTTTTATCATCCTTACTCTTAACGTCAGCCGAAAAACCGATACCTCCTTTTTCAGAACGATCACGAATAACGCGATCAAGCCCGGCAAAAGCACCACCACAGATAAACAGGATGTTAGAAGTGTCGACTTGCAAAAATTCTTGCTGTGGATGCTTACGACCACCCTGCGGTGGCACGGACGCAACCGTCCCTTCAATCAATTTCAGCAAAGCTTGCTGAACACCCTCACCCGAAACATCACGAGTAATGGATGGATTATCAGACTTACGAGAAATTTTATCAATTTCATCAATATAGACGATGCCTGTCTGAGCCTTATCAACATCGTAATCACATTTCTGCAACAATTTCTGAATGATGTTTTCAACATCTTCACCGACATATCCCGCCTCGGTCAGCGTCGTCGCATCAGCAATCGTAAATGGCACATCGAGTAATCGAGCCAGGGTTTCAGCCAGTAAGGTCTTACCGCTGCCCGTTGGACCGATCAATAAGATATTGCTTTTGGCCAACTCAACATCGTCTTTTTTCTGCCCCGCGTCAAGGCGCTTGTAGTGATTGTATACAGCAACCGACAACACCTTTTTAGCCGGTGCCTGGCCAATGACATACTCATCCAGACTATCGTTAATCTCGCGTGGCACAGGCAGTTTGCTGTCATTGCCAACAACACCACCCTCCTGCAACTCTTCGCGAATAATATCGTTACACAGCTCAACACACTCGTCACAAACAAATACCGAGGGGCCGGCAATGAGTTTTCTGACTTCGTGCTGGCTTTTGCCACAAAACGAGCAATACAGCAGTTTTTTGCTATCTTCACCCGTATTTTTATTATCGTCGCTCATACTTCCACCTCAATGTGACCAACTACCCACAGTTTTAAAGCAAGATTCATTCCTACTACAGGTACTTAACGTTCGTTCAAAACCTTATCAATCAGACCATAATCCGCCGCACCTTGTGCGCTAAGAAAATTATCGCGATCTGTGTCTTGTTGAACTTGCTCCATCGACTGCCCTGAGTGTTTAGACAAAATAGCGTTTAAACGATCCCTGACAGACAAAATTTCCCTGGCATGGATGTCAATATCAGACGCCTGCCCCTGAAAACCACCTAAAGGTTGATGAATCATAATACGAGAATGAGGCAGACAATAACGCTTGCCAACAGCGCCACCGGCCAACAACAACGCCCCCATACTGGCAGCCTGCCCCATGCACATGGTACTGACATCAGGCTTAATAAACTGCATTGTGTCATAAATCGCCAATCCTGACGTCACAACACCACCAGGGGAGTTGATATACAAATGTATATCCTTATCCGGGTTTTCCGATTCCAGGAACAATAACTGGGCCACAATCAGGTTGGCCATATTATCCTCAACCTGGCCCGTCAAAAATATGACTCGCTCCTTCAGCAGGCGTGAAAAAATATCATAGGCGCGTTCACCTCGCGCACTTTGCTCCACCACCATTGGCACCAAACCTGATGCCATGGTTTCTGAGCCTGTTGCTGCAATATTTTTGACCATTATTCAATATTCCTTTACAACAAAACACATGTTACACAAAAAACCAGATTCAAAAAAAGGGGCATAGCCCCTTTTAATTTACTGCGCCTGCATTATGTCATCGAACGTTTTGGTAACATCTTCAGTCTTAATTTCAGACAACAGCCAATTAACTACTTGATCTTCAAGAACCAATGCCTCAACCCCGGACAGCCGTGTTTTATCTTGGTAGTACCATGCCAATACAGAAGCAGGATCTTCATAAGACCCCGCCATCTCTTCAATTTGAGCGCGAATCTTCTCGGCATCAGCTTTAAAGCCTTTTTCACGAATCAACTCGCCAACCAATAAACCTAAGCCAACACGGCGACGCGCACGGTCACCCAGGGCAGCGCGAATTTCATCCGTCAGCGCCATCTCACCCTCCATCTTCATGCTTTGGCGCGCTTGTTCTGCCATTTGTTTGATTTCGTCTTCAACCAGCGCTGTTGGAAGCTCGACTGGGTTGGCATCAAGCAGCTTATCTAACGCTTGTTCTTTAACATTCGCTGCAATCTTCTGTTTCAGCTCACGCTCCATGTTGTCACGAACATTGCTGCGCAAGGCCTCAACACCTCCCTCTTCGACCCCTAAAGCCTTGAGAAAGTCAACATCATCCAGGTCAGGCAACTTAGGTGCATTCACTTTGTGAACCGTGATTTCAAAAATAGCAGGTTTACCCGCCAAAGCCTTACTCTGATAATCCTCTGGAAAGGTAATATTCACATTTTTACTGTCACCAGCCTTAGTGCCAACTAACTGTTCCTCGAAACCTGCAATAAAACGATTACTGCCTAATTCAAGCGCGTAGTCTTTGGCCTCACCCCCATCAAATGGTTCATCATCAATTTTACCCAGGAAATCCAATACTAGCTGATCACCCATTTCAGCGGCACGATCGATTGTCTCCCAACCCGTGCGTTGCTTACGTAATTTATCAAGCATGTTGTCCACATCGGCATCATCTACTTCGACCACAGGTTTCTCGATCGCCACGTCAACAGGCACCTCAACCTTTACATCAGGATAAACTTCAAAGGTAGCGGTAAAAGCGAATTTATCATCAACAGAAGCGGCAGTTTCAATCTTAGGCGTCCCCGCTGGGCGCAGGTTCTCCTGCTGCAACGCCTCATAAAAAGTGCTACGCAGCATTTCAGATTCAACTTCTCCACGAACCTGCGCAGAAAAACGTTTCTGGACAACAGTAAACGGTACCTTACCAGGACGAAAACCATCAATTTTTACCCGGCCTGCCATACTCTTCAGGCGTGTTTGTACTTCGGCATTGATTTTATCGGCAGGCACTTCCACCGTCATGCTACGTTCCAAACCTTCTGTTGATGTTACTGATACTTGCATAACTCAAATCCTTAAAGACGCCGGGCGCCACTTAAATTACATTAACTACTGCGCTGGCAAGTCACTCCACCAACGGAACTTTCATCACAGACAATCAGCCAGGAGAAAAATATGGTGCGAAAGGAGAGACTCGAACTCTCACAGGTTACCCCACTGGAACCTAAATCCAGCGCGTCTACCAATTCCGCCACTTTCGCGTTAAAAAACATGGCACCACAACCAAGAAGGGGGTCATTATACAGACACTTGTGCGTTTCATCACCCCAGTTTAAGAATTTTTATGATTAAGGCCGATTTTTCAAGGCTCTTGTTACACCAGGAGCTTACCTGAGAATAACGGTCGTCGTAAGGGAAAATTGACTGACAATTTGCCCAGAGGCTTAACGTCTGATGGCGAATACGACTATTTTAGATTTAATTGGTGGGCCGTGAAGGATTTGAACCTTCGACCAAGTGATTAAGAGTCACCTGCTCTACCAACTGAGCTAACGGCCCTAAAACTAGCGAAGAAATGGGGTGAACGATGGGGCTCGAACCCACGACCACCGGAATCACAATCCGGGGCTCTACCAACTGAGCTACGCTCACCATAAAGCGTTTTTGTTCGGTCAAACATAATGGTGCGCCCGGCAGGATTCGAACCTGCTACCCTCGGCTTAGAAGGCCGATGCTCTATCCGAATGAGCTACGGGCGCATGATTCACTAACTTACTGCTTCAACGACAACCAAACCACTCGTTAACCAAACGAGAAAGTGGTCGGGGTAGAGAGATTCGAACTCCCGACATCCTGCTCCCAAAGCAGGCGCGCTACCAGACTGCGCTATACCCCGATTCTAGTGCGCACAAGACCAAAAAGCTGTTCAGTCAGCACTAAAGGTGGGCAATAATACTCGGCAAAAACCTGCTCGTCAATGCACAAATGACAATGTTTTTTAACAAGTTTATAAAGTCTCTGCGCGCAGGCCACGCCAAACCAGCAAAAACGCCAAAGCACTCATCAGAGCGGCCACCTGAAATGTTGCCGCGGCACCCACACTGCTCCATAGATAGCCACTCATCAAACTTCCCACCGCACCCCCCGCACCAAAACTCAAACTACTGTATAGCGCCTGTCCCCTGCCCTGATACCTGCCAATAAACATTTTACGAATCAGGTAAATCGCGACCGCGTGATAAATACCAAAACTAGCGGCATGCAATAACTGGGAAAACATCATCACGGTTAACGAATCCACAAACCAGGCCACCAGCAGCCAGCGCAAAGTCGTCAGCCCCAGACTTAACAATAACAAGGCCTTGGCACCATAACGCGGCAGCAAACGATGCATCACCAAAAACACACCAATTTCAGCCACCACTCCTAGTGCCCACAGCTGACCAATCAGACTACGACTGTAACCGGCCTCTTCCATATATATGGTATAAAAAGTGTAATACGGGCCATGACTGACCTGCAGCAGAAAACAAACCAATAGCACAACGACAACCTGCGGTTGAGACAACACCTGCCAGATTGACCCTGCAATATGCTCAGGCGGCCGAGTATTTTCTAACGGAACCAACCAGGCCGACACCACCAAGCCAACCAATATCAACACCATCGCCAGAGGAATAATAGACGTTCCAAGCGCATCTAACACCGGCCCGAGTGCCACTACCGCAATAACAAATCCCACCGAACCCCACAAACGAATACGGCTGTAACGATGAGACTGATCGCCCAACATATACCCAAAGCGTTTTAAATTTAGGAGTAATTGTGTCCTTCAAAGCCACCACCTAGCAACGAAAATAATTCATCGGCGAAATTATCTATTTTTTGAAAAAACTTTATTGAGGCCTTTCGAAATTCAGCCAGATTTTCG
>JAJRWO010000048.1 GCA_024276775.1 Gammaproteobacteria bacterium
ATTATCATCGTTTCGGTCAGCAAATTAATTGATTACAAGGCATTCAAACATGCTTGGCTATATGATAAGGCCGATGCTCTGGCGCTGCTTGTCACATTTTTTATGGTATTAACGCTGGGCATCGAGGTCGGCATCCTGACCTGCGCAAGTCTTTCGATTGGCATCTATTTACACCGCAGCAGCAAACCCCATGTTGCCGTTATTGGTCGTATTGGCAATAGCGAACATTTTCGTAATGTTGATAGATTTGATGTTAAAACCTGCGAGCACATCATCGCCATGCGTGTCGATGAAAACCTCTATTTTTCCAACACCAATTTTATTGAGGATGCCATCATCAATCTAATTGCCGACAACCAGAAGGCTAAACATCTTGTGATTGTTTGCAGCTCAGTGAACATGATTGATGCCAGCGCTTTGGAAGCACTGGACAACATCATAGAACGCCTTAAATACGCAGGTGTAACCGTACATTTGGCAGAAGTTAAAGGCCCGGTAATGGATCGCCTGAAAAACTCTCCCTTTCTACAACGCCTTCAGCCGGGACAGGTATTTCTCAGCACACATGAGGCAATGATAAAACTCGGTTGCCACTTGGGAAAAACTACAAATGACGTTCGAAAACCCATCGATGAACCATAAAACCGGCAATCATGGCAAGTAAGACAAAGAGCGGGTATGTTAAGCCAAATCCCAATGCCGTGATAACAGGCCCAGGGCAATAGCCAATCAGGCCCCAGCCAATGCCAAATAGCGATGCTCCCAATAATAAACGTTTATCAACAGACGAGCTACACGACAATTTAAAATCAGCGGAAAATATGGGGCTTTGGCGTTTTAACACTAGACGAAATGCCAGCATGGTGACACCAACAGCCCCGCCCATCACCAATGCCAGACTGGGATCCCAATGACCGCTAATATCCAAAAAATCAAGTACCTTGGTTGGTGAAGCCATCTCCGACACACACAACCCTAAACCAAACAACAGACCAGAAATTAACGCTAGAATATTGTGTTTCATGCTTAGCCTCCAACCACATGACGCATAATATAAACAGTCACAAATCCTGCAAGCATAAATACGCACGTTGCAACAATGGAGCGTAAAGAGATAAAACCAATCCCGCAAACACCATGGCCGCTGGTGCAACCACCCCCCATTCGGGCACCAAATCCGACCAAAAAAGCACCTATAATCAAGACCAGCAACGACACTTCCGTGCTATTTTCAAAGCCTCCCGGGCCAAAAAACTGATACAAGGCACCACTCGCAATCATGCCAACTACAAACATCAGGCGCCACAAGCGGTCACCCGCAGGCTGAACAAAAATACCACTGAGAATACCGCTT
The DNA here is from genome assembly GCA_024276775.1 of Gammaproteobacteria bacterium. Lineage (GTDB taxonomy): Bacteria > Pseudomonadota > Gammaproteobacteria > Tenderiales > Tenderiaceae > Tenderia. The sequence continues at coordinate 1,355 of JAJRWO010000048.1, forward strand.
ATACCGGCTACTCGACCATTGAACAACAATAACAAGGTGGCGCTCAAACCAATTAGAGCACCACCTATCAGGGCAGAAACGGGGGTAAAGTTTTCCATTTATCATTCCGAATATTTATTATGTGTGTATGGGGGGGGGGGGCTTATGAAGAATCTGTGGGTAAAACATTGAACATTTAGGCCGATTTGCGTCGCATTGAGTTTCATATCATGATATTAGTTACCCCTATATGCCAACCTGCCCTCGTACAGTCACTGTATGAGATAACATATATTTCAAGGCCAAAGTAGCAGGATCAAATGAAATGCCAAAGCCAGCATCAGAATCACCCTACACTGAAATAAAGCCCAATCCATCACTGGAAATGCGTACCCGGCGTAAATTCACAGCGGACTATAAATCGCACATTGTGATGGAAGCCAAGGCTTGTAAACATAGCGCGCTGTTACGCCGGCCATAGCTAATACTGGCTGGCGATGACTATATCCTTAGCATTTTCAAATGCTCAGGGCTTGTTAGCCGGGTTATAGACTATTGCTCTGAGGAGAGAGAGTCCATCAATTTGAGTCGTTCATCCAGAATAGTCTGCACATTCTGAGCATCATCGATGAGTTTTTTCACCCGCCCCGGTGTCGGCATCAGATCCAACGGCTCATTCGGCTTTGCCTCGGCCGGTGTTTCTTCTTTCTCAGGCTCGGGCAGTATAAAGGCCTTGAGGCTGGAATTCGACCTGATTTGCACTGTCTCCACACCCGCCATATCCGCTGGGAGTTCATTGCTGAACTGCCAAACACCCGCCGCATCCTTCCACTTATATATCATCGGTCGACTGTTATCAGTCACTTCACTGACAATACCCGTGATCTGTTTACTCCCTGACTCCAACCAATCGGGCAAACCGAAACTGGGCATTTTAAACGATGGCACTGCCCCGTTGCCCATTTTGTCGATAATAGAAAGGTACAGTATCGGCCCGGCTAAAATCGATATAGCCGACAACATCAATAAAGTTTTTTTAAGCAAGTTCACCCTCCCGTCCTCACAAAGCCTGGTCACATTATCGCCTTATCATCATCGATAACGACCACGACTGAAACGGCTACAGCCTTGCTTTCACAACAACCATCAGCACAACTTCGATGGTAACCGTACTGATGGCAACATTTTTCAAAAACCAGGCGATAAAGGCGGCAGGTTATCCATAATAAGTGACTCCCTGATTTTCAATCACTACTATCAGGCATAGGTTGCTTTAAAGGCAACAACAAACTCATCATACATGATCGCAGGTAGATCATTGATCCCCGCCGCAGCCTTGCGCCCTCCCCCGGTTGGGAATTGACGACACAAATCATCCGCCCCTAACTTGTTATTCAAAGGTGCCCGCACGCTCACCACATAGCCCCCTTGCGGCAGCTCAGTCAACAGAGCATGAGCACGGTCAGGATTGGCCGTGGCCAATTGGTTGCCAAACACACCCGAGACACGCCGCGCCCATGACTCCGCCGGAAACAGGTAAACCGCCACCTTGTTATCGACAATAACAGGGGCGCAGGCCTCAGCCTTGGCAAAATCTTCAACCGAACCACTGCGCAAGGTTTCAAACACATCCGCCTCGGCAGCAATAAACTGCAACGGATCTTCATAAGCGGCCATGCGCTGCGAAAGCTCAGCAGGTGCAAAGTGTAAATCCTCAACTACGGCGCCATATCCATTGTAATTGAGATAGTGACCAAGCTCTCGCAACAGCCCCAATTGCTTTTCGTTCAAACCCAAGCCTCCGGCAGCCTGACGGGCACGGCCATCAAAATTATCGCCAAAAGCCCCTACCACTGCCCAAGCTCGATATTGACTATCAATAAATTGATCCACAATCAGACTGGTACAGGTATCAGGGCTCGTATCAATATTGACATTCAAATTGTCTGACTCAGGAATATCCCCGGCAAAATGATGATCAAAGTATTTAATCCTCACCCCTTGCGCCAACAGGGATGTCAGCGGCTCACGATTTTTATCCAGCGAGATATCAAACACATTTACCTCATCGCTTGAACCGGCGTTCACCTTTTTAAGTAAGGCAATGTCACGTTTAACCCCGGTGATCAACTGACTCTCGGCCGGAAAGGCCAAACGAAACTGCTGTAATGCACACAGGCCATCTGCATCGCCGTTAAAAACATCAAATCGCATCCTACCATCCCCAATGTTATTTACTTTAGAAAGAGCCGCACATTCTAACAGGCTACTGCGATTCTACTCAGATGCCATGCTTGAAACCAGAACCTCAAATTAGTAACGCCACCTAAACGCTGCAAGTGCTCTCACTCACCGGCTATTCGTCAGAATTTCAGCCTCCTCTGAATATAACCAACATGTTAGAATGCGCCGCTTTAATATAAAATATCCGGGCATTTCATGGATTTACGTATAGAAAATCTGCATATTCACTCTGAGACTGAGATCATTCATCCTGACCAGCTCAAATGTGAATACCCACTCAATCAAAAAGCTATCGACACGGTTTTACAGGGTCAGCAGACCATCAAAAACATCCTCGACGGCAACGATCCACGCCGTTTTGTGGTGGTTGGCCCCTGCTCAATACATGATGTTAAGGCGGCTCGGGAATATGCCCAAAGACTCAAACAACTGGCTGATCAAGTACAGGACTGTCTGTATTTGGTCATGCGCGTCTATTTTGAAAAACCCCGCACCAATGTCGGCTGGCAAGGGCTGGTCAATGATCCACACCTGGATGGCAGTTACAAAATAGAGGACGGGTTGCGGCTGGCACGTCAATTATTACTGGATATTGCCGAAATTGGCCTGCCCACTGCCGGTGAAGCCCTGGATCTGGTCACCCCTCAATACGTTCAGGATCTATTTTCCTGGACGGCAATCGGTGCCCGCACCACCGAATCACAAACCCACAGAAAAATGGCCAGCGGCTTTTCATCTACCGTTGGCTTTAAAAATGGCACCAATGGCGATATTAATGTCGCCATCAACGCCATGCGCGCCGCCGCCCATGAAAATAACTTTGTCAGCATCAATGCTGCCGGTCAGGTCGCCGTCGTTCGCACGAAAGGCAATCCATATACACACGTTGTCTTACGTGGTGGCAGCAGTGGGCCAAACTACGATATCAAGCACATCGCCCAATGTGAGCGTCATCTGGAACACCTGGGTCTGCCTAAAAATATCATGGTGGATTGTAGTCACGCCAATTCACTCAAAGACCCTGAAAAGCAACGGCTGGTGATGGACAATATCAGTCAGCAGATTCTCGATGGTAATACATCCATCAAGGGCATCATGGTCGAAAGCAACCTCAACAGCGGTCATCAGGCCATTCCCAAAAATCTTGAAAATCTCGACTATGGTGTCTCGGTCACCGATGCCTGTATCGACTGGGCCAACACGGAAAAAGCCATTATCACCATGCACACTCACCTCAAAAAGGCCGGTTTGGATCTGGAAGATTAAACCGTATAAAAGTACAAGGCCTGGATTTGTATAATTGAGTGCATCACCGTGTTTTCTACATCCTGGCCTTCATCAACAGAAAGCCCCGATATATACCCATAACGCTGTGGATATAGCTGTCATTTCTGGTGGCTGGTTCTGATTCTTTGACGAAGAACCATTTCCAGCCGATGATCATGCAACCGGTAGCGAAAAAACATACTTAAACTCCGTCACCGACACAATCAAATAACTATTTAATTTAGATAAACTAACCCATCAGTTCAGCGGCAGTCATCGCAAATGCGGCAATCGCCTTATCCAAATCCTCTTTGGTATGCGCTGCCGAAATCTGAGTGCGGATTCTTGCCTTACCTTTTGCGACCACTGGAAAGAAGAAACCAATGGCATAAACACCACGATCCAACAGTTTTTGTGACATTTTCTGGGCCAGCACTGCATCACCCAACATCACTGGCACAATCGGATGCTCGCCGGGGCTGATTGCAAAACCTGCCTCTTGCATGCCTTGGCGAAAATAGCGTGTATTTTCTGCCAGCTGATCACGCAAAGCCGTTGACGCTGAAAGCATATCCAGAACCTTAATAGCTGCCGCACAAATCGCCGGTGCCACTGTGTTTGAAAACAGATAGGGGCGTGAGCGCTGGCGCAGCATATCAATAATTTCTTTGCGCCCGGATGTGTAACCGCCAGAACCACCCCCCAATGCCTTGCCAAATGTTCCCGTAATAATATCAACACGATCCATCACACCACAGTATTCATGAATGCCACGCCCGGTTTTGCCCATAAAACCAACCGCGTGGCAATCATCATGGTGAACCATCGCATCATACTTATCTGCCAGATCACAAATTTTATCTAGTTGAGCAATAGTGCCATCCATAGAAAACACGCCATCAGTCGTTATCAGGATACGGCGCGCACCCTCCGCCCTTGCTTCTTTAAGCTTGGCCTCAAGGTCTTCCATGTCATTATTTTTATAGCGAAATCGCGCCGCCTTGCACAAGCGCACACCGTCAATAATGGAGGCATGGTTCAACTCATCGGAAATAACAGCATCGTTTTTGCCTAGAATTGTTTCAAACAACCCCGTATTGGCATCAAAACACGCCGCATAAAGAATCGTATCTTCCATGCCCAGAAAATGAGTAACTTTATCTTCAAGCGTTTTGTGAATTGTCTGTGTGCCACAAATAAAACGCACCGAGGCCAGACCAAAACCCCATTGTTCATAACTCTCCTTGGCTGCCTGAATAACATCAGAGTTATTGGCCAGGCCAAGGTAATTATTGGCACACATATTTATCACCTCGCTACCATCAGCAAGGGTAATATCATTTTTCTGCTCAGAAGCAATGATACGTTCAGTTTTCCATAGGCCAGCCTCTTTAATTTCAGCCAGCTCTTGCGCCAAACCTGCTTTTGCACTTTTGAAACTCATAAACAATCCTTCGTAGCGTTTAAATATCTTCCCAGCTGAGTACAACCTTGCCAGATTGGCCGGAACGCATCACATCAAAGCCTTTTTGGAATTCGCTGTAATGATAACGATGAGTGATAATTTTTTCCAATGGCAGGCCACTTTGCACCATCATTACGCCCTTATACCAGGTCTCAAATATTTCACGGCCATAGATGCCTTTGATAAACAGGCCTTTAAAAACAACCTGCGTCCAGTCAATACCCGTGCCATCCGGCATGATACCAAGCATAGCAATGCTGCCACCATTGATCATTTTGCCAAGGGCATCACGAAAGGCTATTGGTGAGCCTGACATTTCCAAGCAGACATCAAAGCCTTCAAGAATACCCAGGCTACGCATAAAACCGTCAGTGATAACGTCCTTGCTGACATTAAATGGATGAACTTTTGGCACGATGCTCTTGACCAGATCTAACCTGTAATCATTGATATCAGTAATCACAATATTGCGCGCACCGCAATGAGCGGCAACCATCGCTGCCATAATACCAATCGGGCCTGCACCGGTAATCAACACATCTTCACCGACCATGTTAAAAGAGAGCGCCGTGTGCACAGCATTGCCATAAGGGTCAAAACAAGCTAGCACATCCGTCGGGATTTCGATATTTGGCCGAAAGACATTTTTGGCCGGAATAGCCACATATTCGGCAAAGCTACCATTGCGGTTAACGCCAACACCAATAGTATTTGGGCAAAGATGGCGTCTGCCAGCCAAGCAGTTACGACAACGCTCACAGACAATATGACCCTCACCAGAAACCACATCACCAATGTTCAGTTCGGTGACATTGGTGCCCATTTCAGCGATGACACCCGCAAACTCGTGGCCAATGGTTATCGGCACAGGGATTGTTTTCTGCGCCCATTCATCCCAGTTATAAATATGTACATCCGTGCCACAAATAGCCGTTTTCTGAATTTTGATCAGAACATCATTATTACCCACCTCCGGCACAGACACATCTTCCAGCCACAAACCTTCTTTGGCATGTTTTTTAACTAACGCCTTCATCTTCATAACACCCGTTTCATCCCGATATTAATAATAACCCGTTCTTCACAGCACATTTATATAACCACCAAACCAGTCGAACAGTATATTCCATATTTTACCTAAGCAGACAATCCAGTCCACAAGACCACTGGCCGACCAAGCGGCCATTCGAGTACTGCGCCCAGACACAAGTGGGGCATTGTCAAACATCCCTAAACTCATCAACCCCCCAACATTGTCAATGAGTTTTTTTCATTCACAGCTTTGTTGTTAATTTGGTTTTTAAACAAAAATAATATTGATTTTAGCTTCTCCCAGTACTGTATAAAAACTGATATTGGACTATGATTAGGTAATAGGTTTATATTTTATGTCTTATGTCCAAAAGCTCAATGAGGTTATTATGACAGAACAAGCCATTCACGCAGTACCCACAAACACCGATTTAAACACTGATGCTTCGACCAACAGCACAGTTGAAAATACCCCGCCACTTTCCAGAAAAGATATTTTTAAAAACGGCACCTATCCATATAAAAATAAAATCAGCCGCACTGAATACGAAAAACGAAAACATGAACTTCAGGTTGAACTGCTAAAAATGCAAAGCTGGGTCAAGGAAACGGGACAACGAATAGTCATTCTCTTTGAAGGCCGCGATGCTGCTGGCAAAGGCGGCGCAATCAAACGTTTTATGGAGCACTTAAACCCGCGCGGCGCACGTATCATTGCCTTAGAAAAACCAAGCGAAACTGAAAAAGGACAATGGTATTTTCAGCGTTACATTAAACACCTGCCCACCGCCGGTGAAATTGTCTTGTTTGATCGCTCTTGGTATAACCGTGCTGGTGTCGAACGGGTGATGAATTTCTGCACCCCAAAGGAATATCTGGAGTTCATGCGCCAGGCAGCAGACCTTGAACGAATGTTGGTACGCAGCGGCATTTCACTTCACAAACTTTGGTTTTCTGTCAATCGTGAAGAACAGTTTCGCCGCTTTCAAAAACGCCGCACTGACCCATTAAAGCAATGGAAATTAAGCCCCATTGATTTGGCATCGCTGGATAAATGGGATGACTACACTGAAGCAAAAGAAGCGATGTTTTTCTACACTGACACCGCTGACTCCCCTTGGACCGTGGTTAAGTCAGATGACAAAAAGCGTGCCCGCATCAATGCCATGCGTTTTATTCTCGACCAACTGAGCTATCCCAACAAAAATAAAGAGATTTCATTAACACCTGACCCACTCATTGTTGGCTCCGCCAAGGATGTTTTCGAAAAAGATGAATATTGCAGTTTGCGTTAAAATACTCATTTAAAATAATGCAACGATTAAAAAAGAGGCTAAGCAGATGACACATAAACACCTTTCTCATGCCGAACACGTAGTCAATATTTTTAGAAAAAAATTAAGCCAAAGTGGCCGTGACCATGTTGGTGATAGACATTTTGATGAGCTGGCACTGATGATTGAATCAGCCATTAGCACAGCCGTACTGGAAGAGGGAGAGCAAACTGCCGACAAATTACAAGGCTTGGTCAATGCGATCAGAAAGGGCGCAGAACAATTGTAAACAACAGGCAAGTCCTTAACGGCATCCATAAACTTTCGACGTGCATGAATCCCAACAACCAATACCAGTGATATTATTTTCACGACAAACTTGGTTATATGCCGCATAACCATCAGCGTGTAGAGCGGCATTACCAAAGCCTTCGATCAGACGCGAGGGCTGCGTTTTTCCTCCATCAGAGCATCCAAATAGATACTGCATCCGCGCACCATTTACAAACGTTATATCACTTCCATTCCTAGGAAGCATCCAGAAAACTCAAAATTTCTTTTTCAATATCTTGCTTATCTATCACCATTTTTTGCGCAATCTCTTTATTAAATAAAGCTGCGATCTGAACAGGAATTGTGATATTCGCTTTTTTGGCGATCATTTTCAAAGCATCAACATCATGTTCAAACGTTTCATCAGATAAGGCGCTGGCGATTACAGGTGAGAATTTGCTCCACTCTGCCGTCGAATAGGCAATCGTCTTAATGGATTTATCCTCACGGCATGTGTCATAGGTTTTGAAACAGGTCGCAGTGTGAGGACACATCAGATAGCCTTTTTGATCAAAAACCTGTTTGATATAGCTCAAGCCTTCTTCATCCGTACAGAAATCGGCTGCAAAAATCGCTTGGAGCTTGCTTAATTCGTCCGACGTTAATTCATAGTATTTTTCACTATCTAGTTTGCACATCAGCTCTTTGGTACGTTCAGCACCGTACAGATCAAACAAAATACGTTCAACGTTTGAAGACTTTAAGATATCCATCGCCGGTGAAGTTGTGGCAATAACCGTCGAATCTCTCACGTCATAACGCCCCGTCGTAATGAGCTGAGTCAGCACATTGTTATTATTCGATGCTATATGAATCTGTTTAACAGGCAGTCCCATTTTCCAGGCGTAGTAACCCCCTAACGCGTTACCAAAATTACCACTTGGAACATTCAAGTAAACCTGTTCACCTAATTGAATCACCTCTTTGCGCACCAGTTCAAGATAGCTATGAACGTGATAGATAATTTGAAAGACAATTCGACCAAAGTTAACTGAATTAGCCGCAGACAACGAGATATCATGCGTTTTCAGTGCATCACCAAAGACATCAGAAACCAGCAGCGACTTTAACGCACTTTGCGCATCGTCAAAATCACCATGGATGCCGATGACTTTTAGGTTGCCGGCATTTTCAGTGACCATTTGTAAACGTTGTACATCCGAGGTCCCACCGTCTGGATAGAGACAGGCGACCTGAATATTTTCACGATTTTTAAAGGTCTCCAATGCGGCTGGCCCTGTGTCACCACTGGTTGCCGCCAAAACCAAATATTTTTCACCACGCGCTTGGGCTACGGCAGACAAAACTATGCCAAAAGGTTGTAGCGCCATATCTTTAAATGCACGTGTTGGACCGTGGTATAGCTCGCTGACATAGAGGTCGTCATAGACTTTTTCCACCGGTACCGGATTGTTTGGATCATCAAACCCATCGTAAAGGCCCAACGCGGCATCAATCACTGATGTATCGATATCCACTTCAAATGCCTGCAATATGTCTTTGGCCAGTGTTTTATAGCCAGAGCCAATATGCGCCTTAATAAATGCTTCATCCAAAACAGGCAAGGTTTCAGGTGAATAAATACCACCAAACGAAGACATTGGGCTTAAGATTGCTTGCGAAAAGGTGATAGAAGCGGGTTTTTTGCCATCATTACCCCGGGTTTCAATATACTTCATGTTGAACCTATCTGTCGAAATTTGGATTTGTACAAATTATACAGAAAACTAACCCACATTTGAGACACTATCCAGCATACTGAACACATTCAGCCTTTGAGAGTACTTTCCCACTGGACATTTTCAATGCGGAATCTTTATACCGCCTCTTTGGCTGCAATCCACATATGGGAAATTAAAAAATAACTAAGCATCCAAGGTTTCCAGGCGAATACGGGTCACTTTACCTTGAATCGCATCTAATGCCTCTATCCGGCCGATCGCGGCATCCATCTGCCCTTCGCAAACACAATGGCTGATGATAATCACTGGCACAGTCAAGGCATCGTCATTGGGTTCTTTCTGCAGCATTACTTCGATGCCGATCCCCTGACCGGCCAAAATACGAATAACTTCGGCCAATACACCGGGCTTGTCGCTAACCCCCATACGTAGGTAATAAGCGGTCTCAATCTCTTCAATCGGCAGAACAGGTATATCGGCCAGGCCATCGGGCTGAAAAGCCAAGTGCGGAACACGGTTTTCAGGGTTAGCCGTCAGCATACGCGCAACATCGACCAAATCAGCAACGACCGCCGAGGCTGTCGGCTCGCCACCGGCACCGGCACCATAATAAAGTGTTGGCCCAACGGCATCGCCCTTGACCAGCACTGCGTTCATGACGCCATCAACATTGGCTATCAGGCAGCGTTCGGGAATCATGGTTGGATGAACACGCAGTTCAATCCCCTTCTCCGTGCGGCGTGCAACCCCTAAATGTTTGATGCGATAACCCAGCGCTTCGGCGTATTCAACATCGTCGCGAGTAATGTGGCCAATGCCCTCGGTGTAACATTTTTCAAATTGCAGCGGAATACCAAAGGCGATCGAGGCCAGGATGGTCAGCTTGTGGGCAGCATCGATACCTTCAACATCAAATGTTGGATCGGCTTCAGCATAGCCCAAGCGCTGGGCCTCAGCCAGTACGTCGGCAAAATCACTGCCATTGTCTCGCATTTCAGTCAATATGAAGTTGCCGGTACCGTTGATGATTCCGGCCAGCCATTCAATTTGATTCCCCGCCAGGCCTTCACGAATGGCCTTGATGATCGGAATACCGCCAGCAACAGCAGCCTCGAAGACCACCATCACACCCTTGTCCTGGGCCGCAGCAAAAATTTCATTGCCATGCTTGGCGATCAGCGCCTTGTTGGCAGTGACAACGTGCTTACCATTGTCAATGGCCTGCAGCACCAGTTCAAGCGCAGCATCAGTACCACCGATCAGCTCAACCACCACATCAACATCCGGGTGATCGACCACAACCTGTAAATCGGTGCTCAATTCAATGCTGGAAGTATCAAATGAATAGGGCTTGCTGACATCACGCGCAGCGGCAATAGCGATCTCTATTCCGCGGCCGGCACGGCGCTGAATCTCTTCTGCGTTACGCTGCAAAACACTCACAGTAGCACCACCAACGGTGCCTAGACCCAACAAACCTACTTTAACTGACTTCAATATAACACTCCTAAATCTTTGTTATTATTCACTTTGCTCATCTTTCTTCTGTGCCACGTCTTTGCGCAGCATGTCGCGAATACCACGAATTGCTTGACGGGTACGATGTTCATTCTCAATCAAACCGAAACGGACATAATCATCACCATAATCACCAAAACCAACCCCGGGTGAAACGGCCACCCTAGCCTCTTTTAATAATTTTTTAGTAAATTCCAGCGACCCCATATGACGGTACTGTTCCGGGATTGGTGCCCAGACAAACATGGTGGCTTTGGGAGGTTCAACCTGCCAGCCAATTGAATTCAAACCATGACAGAGCACATCTCGACGCACTTGGTACATATCACAAATTTCCTGAACACATTTCTGCGGCCCTTCCAGTGCAGCAATCGCGGCAATCTGCACAGGAGTGAACATGCCGTAATCAAGATAGGACTTCATCCGCGCCAAAGCACCCACCAATTTTTCATTACCGACCATAAAACCGACCCGCCAGCCCGGCATATTGTAACTTTTGGATAGCGTAAAGAATTCTACCGCAACCTCTTTGGCTCCAGGCACCTGCATAATCGAGGGAGCCTTGTAACCATCAAAGACAATGTCTGCGTAAGCCAGGTCATGAATCACCCAAATTTGATGTTCTTTAGCGATAGCAACAACCTTTTCAAAGAACTCCAGATCAACACACTGAGTCGTTGGGTTACCGGGAAAATTCATGACCAACATTTTAGGCTTGGGCCACGAATCTTTGATGGCCTTTTCCAACTCACCAAAAAAATCCACCCCCTCGATCATGGGCACATGACGGATATCGGCCCCGGCAATGACAAAACCATAGGGATGAATCGGATAAGACGGATTAGGCACCAACACAACATCACCGGGACCAACGGTTGCCAGAGCCAGGTGGGCCAAGCCTTCCTTTGAACCAATGGTAACAATGGCCTCGGAGTCCTGATCCAACGCTACGTCGTAACGATTTTTGTACCAAGTACAAATCGCACGGCGTAAGCGAGGAATACCCTTCGAAATAGAATAGCGGTGAGTGTCGCCGCGCTGTGCCGCCTCAACCAGCTTATCGACAATATGCTGAGGCGTAGGTTGATCCGGGTTACCCATGCCAAAATCGATAATATCCTCACCACGCGCACGAGCCTTGGCCTTCAAGTCGTTGACGATATTAAATACATAAGGCGGCAAACGCTTAATTCTTGGAAAATCTTCAATCAAAATCTTGCTTCCAGCTTGATAAATCAGAACCTTGGAGTCAAAGGGCGTAACATACCGATAGCCCTAAAGGCTGTCAATTATCTTACATATTTACGTTTGAACCCAAGTATATCGTATTAAATAGATTACTGAGACTTAAGTGCTTGTCTTGTACACTCAACTTTCACCAAAAATTTTTCAGCAGGTTTAGTCCACACAAAAAATTTACTCTCTTCATTGTCTGTATCTATATACTCCATAATTGTTTCTTCTAACTCGTTTACGGGTGTGAATATGCCACGACGCAATTGTTTTTCAGCGAGCAACCCAAAGAATCTTTCCACTAAAATTTAACTAGGGCAGAAAGAGCTTGTGGGTATAAGGACATAAAAAACTTGACGTAGGACTCAGAACGTATTGTTAGCAATATTTACAATTCACTAGCCGAAAATAATTACTTTATTTTTGATAGAAGATCAGGGTTAACAACAAGGTTTCTTACTCCATGTGCATGACCTTCATTAAAGGCATTACCTTTACACCATTCACTTACGGTTTTTATATTAACTTTTACGACTTTAGGACGAACACTCCATGTCACTTGAAAAGGCGATCCTTTTTCATTATACCCAGGACCAGTTGTCGAACCAGCGTACTGAATAGGAATTCCAGTATTATCAGGAATATTCAATGCTTGATAAAATCCATTTTTTATACCGTGCTTGGTCAACTCGCTAAAATTTTCAGAATTTTTATCATTCACTAGTACGTATACCTGTGCTTCTACACGTAATTGAGGGTTTTTTATCGCTTCACTTAGACAAGCTCCCAAAGTAGCCCCGGGCTTTACTTGTGCTGTAGAGTGAACATAATGAACTTCAATCGTGTCTCCTGAATTAAGGCTACCATAATCACTTGAACACACCCCCCCCTGAACAGGCTTTAACTCTGAAGCACTAAGATTACCAGAAAATTTATAACCACTTTTATATCCAGAGCCATCACCATTGCCAGCATACTTCGTAAATTCTCCACCTCTATGTTCCGCATTTTTGTGGAAATGTATATTACAGAAATTCATTTCCGAAAAGTCTGGTGCTGAACCAAAAATGATTGCGTTATTCCCTACACTTGAATCTATATCTCTTGGTGATTGCGGCCCAACCCCTTTGTTTTTAGTGCTTTTTGCAAGTAAGTCACGTTGTTCGGTAATAGCATGGTTAGAAACTTTGGCAAGCGTATAAGATTTATGTTGCCCAGTATTGGCACATCCTGATAGCAAAATTATTGCTGTAAGCAAAGTGATAGCTTTTAATTTCATTTTTCACAAATCCTTTCGTTAGATGAATGCTCCACCGGCTAAAGCCGGTGGTTTCAGGTTACGGCTGAAAGCCGGTCATTTCGCCTAAAGGCGACTTACAGCACACTAAAATCATCATCGGGGTCGTTCGGCCTCTGGTTTTCTATATACGCTTTCCAGACTTCGTCTGTCACATTTCCGCTTGAAGCTACCCAATAGCCTCTCGCCCACAAATGCTGACCCCAGTACCTCTTCTTCAATTGCGGAAACTCCGTTAACATCTTGTGAAAACTCCTACCCTTCAGAAACTGCACCGCTTTAAGATACGAGTTATAACCTAATCTGGTGTTTCAGGACTTGAAAAAAAGCGGCATATCTGTTTGATTGTAGTTACTAGACTAACAACCAATATAGGAGATATGCCACTGTGAATGAGAATAACGTTATTGACTTATCAAGTCGAGAAAA
>JAJRWO010000049.1 GCA_024276775.1 Gammaproteobacteria bacterium
ACTTCATTATTAGCTTGCCAATATTCAAGAAACTGTTCCTTGGTCGTTATCACTTGGGCTGGCTCATTAAGAATCTGATAAGCGTCCACCTGCCTTATTTGAAAGATGGCGACATTGCTAGATTCGGGATAACGGTCAATATAAGCAGCATAGACCTGTACCTCATTCAGATATCGTTCCTCTTTATGGTATAGCTCCGCTAAGCTCTGATAGACCAAACGAAGATACTCTGTCTGAGCATACCGCTGACTGAATTGTTTTAGCACTTGAGTATTATTTTGCAAGGCAAAGATTAACGTTATTCCTCGCAGAATATCCATCAGAATTTCTTGATCTGCCTTGCCAATACCAATAGAGCTACCGCTAATCTGATCAAATTCAAACGAATCAAGTTTCAAGTCAAGCAACAGAAAAAATGACTTAAGTGCATCATCAAGCCGTTCTTGTTTAAAAACTGCCCAGCCATATTTGAGCAAACTTTGTTCATAAAATGGCCAACCCTTGCCTTTTTCAAGCACAACTGAATATGAGGCTGCTGCCTGGTCATAATCACCATTCATAAAACTTAATTCTGCCATTCTAAAATGAGCTTCAGAAAAATAACGGCTCTGTTGATAATGACTCACCAGCCTTAATAATCGCTGATGAGTTTTATCAATTTCACCCTGTTTGTCATAAACCCGGGCAAGCTGATAGAGCACTGAATCAGTTTCTGGATAATCCGGATAACGGCCTAGCAACTCTTCGTAAAGTAAAACGGCCTCGGGATATTCATCAATTGTTTCAATACCACTGTCATCCAGCTGTTTGATTTCACGCTGCTCACCATAATCCAGCAATAGGTCTGCAAGCCGATGCATGGCCCGTGGACGAAACGGATTATCCGCAGGAAATGCCAACAACTGTCGATAAGAGTCAATGGCTTCAAGTGGCGATACTCGCAGCGATTGTTGTTTGTCTGTTTTTATATCTGTCGCATCAAGATCAGACAGTGTTACAGCCGCATATTTTGAGCTGCTACAGGCACTAAAAATGAGCGCCATCATCCCGATGCACAGGATTTTCACTGACCGGCCTCACTCGTTTTCAGGTTAATATCGTAAATATGTGCAACTGCAAGCAACGCTTGAGAACGGTATATTTCAATTTTTTCTTTAACCACAAGTAACTCATCAACAAACATGGCCTGCAGATGAACATCGTACTGTTGCAGTAAAATATCAACCTGATCAGTGGCAGTTGTCAGTTGTTGGTTCACGGCGGCTAACCGCTGCCTATAACCATCGTAGTTTTTCGGCAAGGACTTTATGATTTCTTTTATATTTATCTTAAGTTGTTCCGAATGGCTTATTTCCCTTTCTAGCGCGGTTAAACTATTTTTTATATTCCGCAGTCGAACTTTATAACTGGCCATTAAATCCCACTTCAACAGCCCATCAAGCAAACGGTTTTTATGCTGTAAATCAACCACCCGATCAACCAGCTTTATATGATTAAGCTTATCCCCCATATTTTCAAGCTTGTATGCAAGCCGGTAGTCTATACGGCGAAACTGATGTAAACTTTTCAGTTCAGTAGAGTTAGCAAGCGCCATGGCATCTTCATCCATGTCTATTTCAACGACTCTGTTAGCAAACACCTGACTGGCCTTGCCGTGATTCTGCTCTGATAACTGTTTAAGCCTGGCTTCAGCCCTTGGCTTGAGTTCTGTATTGGCCACCGTTTTTACATCAATAACATCATCAAAGACAGCAATATTTGTTTGCCATTTGTTCATGTTTTTTTTAAGGAACAGTAAGTCTCGATAATTTTTCAAACTCTCATGAAACTCATGACTGGAGATCAATGCCAGCATATAAGGGGTTTTTAATGGCCCCTCCAATACATCATGCTGCCAAGACCAACCGATTTCATCCGCTGACTCAAGCCCACCCATTGCTAAAATCAACTCAGAAAAATCTGTTTGCCTAAGCTGCTGATCAATCGAATCTAACTGCTGCTGGTATACATCAATTGCCTTTTTATATTCGGCCAGCGAATCGGCATAATTTTTTAGTTGGTACGACAAATAAGGCTTGGCCAGATAGGCCTCAAGTATATTGCTATCAAGAGGCTGGCGGCCAGCCAGTTCAGTCCAGGCTGCATTGGCAATGGCAAATTCATTGACACCAAATGCCGACCAACCCAGGCCTAACAAGGCCTGATTTGAAAACCGTCCATGTAATTCAAGCCGGCTAAAATGCTGACTGGCCAGTTCAAACTGCTCGTCTTCCAGGAACTGATTCGCCAACAACAGATTAACCCTGTCAAGCAAAGCTGCAAACTCTGCATCTTGCCTGGGCATTGCGGCAATTTCATTCAACAGCTTCATAGCAGATGCCTGTTCACCCCGTTTGAGTAACAATACGGCTAGATTAAAACGGGCATAAGCAGCGCTCTTATAGCTTTCTGTCTGCTTTACCAAAAATGCAACGGCTTGATCAGCCTGATTCATTTTTATCAAACTAAGCACTGTCAGGGTCAAACGTTCATCTTCGAGTTTTTCAGGCAATAGTGAAGATATTTTTTCAAGATGCTCATAGGCCAACTGATAATAGCCTCGCTGAAACTGAATCTTGGCCAGATAAAACCAGGCCCGGTCTCGCGACTGACTATCGGTCACGGCCTCAAGAACGCGATTGAATATCTGCTCTGCATTTCGATGCAGGCCATAGCCTAAATACAAGCTGCCAAGCAGGGCCTTAGCTTCAAGGGCATCGGCCGCCAATGTCTCTTGACTCAGTCCCTTTTCCAGCTGGATAACGGCACTAAAGAATTTTTTCTGATTATAATTGAACAGCACCTCGCCATAAAAAGGGCTGTTGACACGCTGAACATCCGCTTTAAGCGGAATAATAAATAAACAAAATAATATCAGCAAACACGCAACAAATTGAATAACACCCATGCCACATTATTCCCATTCTTTAATGACAAAATTGGGCTGGTTTTTTGCTTGTGACTCTGAAATTTTCAGTTCAATATATTTCGGATCAAAGCCTTTTTCAAAGATATAACTCGATCCACGACGGTAGTCTCGACCACTTGGCCCTGTGCCAATAAAAACCACCACTACCTCATGTTCCCCCTTTTTAAGGTTTTCAACATGGAGTTTCTGTACGCCACCCTTACTCAATGCTTTAACCTCCCTGTCCGTATAAAGATAATTACTCACAACCTTGCCATCAATCGTCAGTCTAACTGAATCCAGTTTGAAATAAGTATCACCTTCCATGGAAAGAAAAAAGAAGGTTTGTGTGTTAACAGGAAACAACAGCTCTTCTTCGAGAATGAAAAGTTCACGATTAATGGAAATAACGTCCTTTTTCAGGGCTTCAACCCTTTCATCAAGACTTTGAAATTCATCTGTATCGGCAACAGCACCCGTCACTGGCAATACAAGGATGCTCAGCAAACCAATTCCCAACCACCACTTTTTATAAAACCAAGTCACCCGTTATTTTCCTAAATCGTACCATTAACAATCGGCGCAAAGGCCGTTAAACTGTCCAACATAGCACTGTTACCCAGGCCGTGGCCTGGAAACCGTGCTGCAAACCCACCTTGTTCACCATGCAGCGCCATATAATTCAAAGCAATGGTTTCAACCAGCAGATTAACGTTATTGGCCGCCGGACTTGAGGCGGTTTCGACCGAGGCATCGGCTCGGAAATAACCGATTTGCTGATGCCGCGCTTGTTGATCTGCATTCGCACCTAACAAATTTGGTCGTCCATCGGGATTATAGACCAGAAAAAACGAGGCCGCAGTGGATGAGTTGTCCCCGGTCCAGACACCCTTGCCCCGCCCTTCAAGTGAGTCATCGATCATACCATTACTGGCCACCGAACCATCACTGAAAACATAAACCATCAGTGGCATGCCAAGCCGTGCCGCATACTCAAGGCAGGCACCAATGCAGCGCCCTGCACGAAGGTCGCGAATTTCACCGGCCGAACGATTACCGACATGGTAATCATAACCACCCATGGTGATAGTGCCGGCACCGGCAAAGCCATTCACCACCAGTTTCATCACCGCAGCGGTTTTGCGAAATTCGGCATCACTATCCAGTTCAGCCTGCGAAAATATAGTCCCCAAAATATTGGGATCAATCTCCGGGTTCAGGGCAGCCGGATCACCATAACGATCAACCAGGTCAGCCGCTTTAACATAGCCACAACTGATCATATCTTTTAACACTGCATCTGCGCTAACCTTACTATCAACTCGCCCCAGTTTTTTCGAGCTGATACGTTGAATTGATTCCAACACTGCCACAGCATCATCCTGGCTCAACAACCCAACCAGCTTGCCCGTATCAACCAACCCTGTCACATC
>JAJRWO010000050.1 GCA_024276775.1 Gammaproteobacteria bacterium
AAGTACGGATTCGTCATTTTTGCAATCAAAAGTTTGTTTTGAATATGTAATCTTTGCCATGGTATGAAATCTTTGTCCTGTTTTTCGAGTACGTTGTTACGAGTACTTTCAGCGATGACTGTTGCCTCAGTGATCAGGTGCGCGCAGCTGTGTCAGAGTGAAATAGGGCTGATTGCTATGGGTATAGCCATCTGTTTGGCATAGTTTTTCAATTCATCCAATATCGCAATTTCATCTTCGGTTCGCTCGGGTGCCTGGCGTAATTGCTCTAGTTCTGCCTGGTAGGCATTGAAATCAAGACGTGATTGCCTGAATTCCTGCCAGCGTTGTTGTTCTGCCTGGGTGAGTGTTTCAGGCCAGTTGCGGGCGCGCATGCGGAAGAGCATTTCTGGCAGGCGACTGTCGTTGAAGACGGGGTTGTAACCGACCAGTTCTTCGGCGGGCATGGCGTGGATGTGACTCATGCGTTCTTTGTCGTCATCGTTAAAAAAGGCACCGCCGTAGAGCATTTGATCAGGGTCGGTGCGTTTTTCAAATTTTGTTTCAGAAAAGGCCTTTTGAATTTTTTTCGCTAGGCCGGGTTGGTTTTTGATAGCATCGAGATTGATGCGGCAGACATTCATGTCGATGTTGTATTTCTTGGCGGCCTTGCCATCCAACGTCATGAAGGGGGCGATGATGGGGCATTTGTTGACATGTACGGTCTTGAGCGGGATGCGCTCAACGCCTTCGGGTAATTGATCGTTGGGTGTAAAGATGCGTTCAAAGATCTTGGCTGGGCTGAGGTTGATCAGGTCTTTTGGATCAACGCTAAGGTCATAGACGATGATGCCATTTTTGTTGGTTGGATGCTGTGCAATCGGGACGACCACTGCCATATTGCCTTTTTCAAGCGGGTACATGCCGGAGACGTGTAACACAGGTTTTTGTTCGCGTAGATTGAGCAGTTTGAATAGCTTGTTTTTACTGCGATTATTGAGGGCGAAATCAAACAGTTTGGGTTGTTTCTCTTTAACCAGCTTGGCCATGGCAATGGTGGCGTAGACATCCGAGAGGGCGTCATGAGCCGATTCGTGGGCGATGCCATTGGCGACAGTCAGGTCTTCGAGGCGGACGCTAGGCCGGCCTTCATCGTTGACGGGCCACTCAATGCCTTCCGGGCGTAACGAACGGGTCATGCGTACCACGTCGAGCAGATCCCAGCGTGAGCAGCCGTTTTGCCATTCGCGGGCATAGGCATCAAACAGATTGCGGTACAGCAAGTGGCGGGTGAATTCATCATCAAAACGCAGGTTGTTGTAACCCAGTACGCAGGTGTTGGGCTGGGAAAATTCCTGGTTGATGCGCTGGATGAAATCGGCTTCGGGCAGACCATCGGCCAAGGCCTTTTGTGGCGTAATACCGGTAATCAGGCATGATATTGGGTTGGGCAGAAAGTCATCAGCGGGTTTGCAGTACATCATTAAGGGCTCGCCGATGATATTCAGGTCCATGTCGGTACGGACGCCGGCAAACTGGCTGAGGCGGTCTTTCATCGGGTTGAGGCCAAAGGATTCGTAATCGTACCAATAGAAGGTCGGTGTACCTGAATTATTCATGTGGTATCTGTTCTGGTTATTGTGAATGATAAATCGCAATTTAACATAGTTGTTTGTTTGACTGTAAAAACAGATGATTTCTTAAGTAATTTAAGAATAGTCAAGCATTGTAAAGCCTTGTTGTGAATTGTTTTTTCACGAAATAATCTGCATTATCCTTGATTGTATGTATTGCTGAGCCAGGGGTAGGTTATGGAAATGGTGGAAATTATTGCCTTGAGCATGGGGGTGGCTTGGGCCAGCGGCTTGAATCTCTATGCCACCATCTTTGTTTTGGGTTGGCTGGGCAGTACAGGGAACCTGGTGTTGCCAGCGGAATTACAAATATGCAGCGATCCCATGGTGATGCTGGTTGCCGGGTTTATGTATTGTGTTGAATTTTTTGCCGATAAAATTCCTGGTGTTGATACAGTCTGGGACAGCATACACACCTTTATCCGTATTCCTGCCGGGGCTATTCTTGCTGCGGGTGCGGTGGGGGATTTGGGTCAGGGGGCTGAATTGGCTGCCCTTCTGCTGGGGGGTGGTTTGGCAACTGCGACCCATGCGACCAAGGCAGGGGGGCGTATCTTGATGAATACTTCGCCCGAGCCGGTCACCAATTGGACGGCATCGTTGGCGGAAGATTTTGCGGTGATTGCAGGCTTGTGGACAGCGCTTAATTCACCTTTGGTATTTCTTGTATTTATGGCGACTGTGTTTGTGCTGATGGTTTGGTTGTTGCCGAAAATTTGGCGTGGCATCAAGCTGCTGTATGCCAAAATTGTTGCTTTTTTTAAACGCGAAGACAGCGCCGAGCAGAACCAAAAAGAGAAACCGGCGTTGTTACCGCTTAAAAAAGATGGAAATAGTTTCTGAATCCGTTTTCTCTTGTGCCTCTGTCGAAGTGATTGTTTTTAATCGGCAGGGACTTATTATATTATGTTGTACCTTGACGCTAAAATTTAATAAAATCTGCGGTTGACATTTGAGTTATCAGAGAATCGGGTTTTTGCAGTTGTGGGGCAGGCTGTTAAACAAATATTCTCTTGGGTTGGAGTATTAATATGAATACCGAACTTGCGAAGTTTCTTGCTGCGGATGAGCGGCCTGAAGAATCAATGATTTATCCTGAACTATACGGTTTTTTGTTTGCTGTATGTTGCGCGCCGGAGATGGTCATGCCGTCTGACTGGTTGCCGCTGATTTTTAACGACCAAGAGGCAGGTTATGCCGATGAGGCTGAAGCCAATAGAATAATAGCCGGTATTATGGCCGTTTATAACGAGGTAAATGATGGCGTGGTTTCTGAGGAATCATGTTTGCCTGCGTGGTTGGATGTCCTCAGTCCGCCGATGGAAAATTTTGCTAGCGAAGCACCGCTGACTCATTGGGCGCGAGGTTTTTTTCTTGGTTATGATTGGCTGAGTGAAATCTGGGATGACTATTTACCCGATGAAATGGGGGCTGAAGTGACGGCCTGTTTGATGATGTTGACATTTTTTTCAAGCCAGGAGTTGGCCGAGGCCTATGCCAAAGAGGGCTGTGAAAAGCCGATGGCCGTTGAGAATTTGGCAGAGATGGCCGTTGATGGTTTGGGTATGGCGATGGCAAGTTATGCCCATATGGGCCGTTCTATTTATTTGACCTTGCAGCAGGCTCAGGCACCCTTTAAACGCGAGACAGATAAGGTTGGCAGGAATGATTCCTGCTCTTGTGGTAGCGGCAAGAAATTTAAACATTGTTGCCTGCATTGATTGTCGAGCACTAAAAATTAAGCCATCTGGAGGTGGCTTTGATTATTTTTCATCGCCTTCCAAGCCCAAATTTTGCCACAGGATTTTGGTTGGTTCGGTTTGGTTCATGGTGTAGAAGTGCAGTCCTGGCGCACCATTATCCAACAGATTGTTGCATAGTTCCGTGACGACCTCTTCCCCAAAGGCGATGATAGATTCTCTGTCATCCGCAAAACCTTCCAGGCGTTTGGCTATCCAACGTGGAATTTCAGCGCCGCACATATCAGAAAAACGCTTCAGATTGCTGTAGTTGGTGATGGGCATGATGCCGGGGATGATGGGGATGTCCAGACCGCATTTTTGACAGTCATCCACAAAGCGATAGTAGGCATCGGGATTGTAAAAATACTGGCTGATGGCGGCGTTGGCACCGGCTTTGGCTTTACGGGCAAAATTTTCCAGATCTTTTTGTGCGGTGGGAGCCTGCGGGTGAATTTCCGGATAGGCGGCCACTTCAATATGGAAGTGATCGCCGGTTTCGGTGCGGATAAATTCCACCAGTTCGTTGGCATAGCGGAAATCTCCCATCTCCCGCATCCCTGACGGCATGTCACCACGCAGGGCGACGATGCGGTTGACACCGGTTTCGATGTATTGATTGAGTAATTGACGAATGCTGTCTCGGTTGCCACCGATGCAGGATAGGTGGGGGGCAGCGTGATAACCTTTTGCCTGGATCTCTTTGACGGTATCAAACGTGCCTTCCTGGGTGCTGCCACCAGCACCGAAGGTCACGGAGAAATAGGCCGGGTTCAGTTTGGCTAATTCTGCCAGTGTGGTGCGCAGTTTTTCTGCGCCCTTATCTGTTTTGGGCGGGAAGAATTCGCAGCTGTAGGTTTTGTATGCTGTGTCCATGTTTGGTATTCCTTGATCCTAAAAAATGCAGGGTGGGTCAGGCTCTTTTTGGCCTCACCCACCATAGGCTTGTTAGCTTATACCCAATGATCATTGGGCTAAGCCAACCTACATTTGTTTAATACCGGTAGTGATCAGGCTTGTAAGGACCTGCCACTGGAACGCCGATGTAGTCAGCTTGTTCCTGGCTTAGGGTAGTCAGTTTGACGCCAATTTTTTCCAAGTGCAGGCGAGCCACTTCTTCATCCAGATATTTAGGCAGAATGTGGACATTGATTTCGTATTGATCGCGGCGAACGAAGAATTCGATTTGTGCTAATACCTGATTGGTGAAAGAGTTAGACATTACAAAGCTTGGGTGGCCAGTGGCACAGCCCAAATTCACCAAGCGGCCTTCGGCCAGCATGATGATGCGATTGCCGCTGGGCAGGGTGATGTGGTCAACCTGTGGTTTGATATTGTCCCACGGGTATTGCTTCATGTTAGCAATGTCAATTTCGTTGTCGAAGTGGCCGATGTTACAAACGATGGCCTGGTTTTTCATTTGTACCATGTGGTCGTGGGTGATGATGTCTTTGTTGCCTGTGGTGGTAACAAAAATATCCGCCATCGAGGCGACGTCTTCCATGGTGGTGACGCGGAAACCCTCCATGGCGGCTTGCAGGGCACAGATGGGATCGATTTCGGTCACCATGACGGTTGCCCCCAAGCCTTTCAGGGATTGGGCGCAGCCTTTGCCAACATCACCATAACCACAGACGATGGCAACCTTGCCGGCGATCATGACATCGGTGGCGCGTTTGATGCCATCAACCAGTGATTCGCGGCAGCCGTAGAGGTTGTCGAATTTGGATTTGGTGACTGAGTCGTTGACGTTCATGGCCGGGAACAGCAGCTCGCCCGCCTCAACCATTTCGTATAAACGGTGAACACCGGTGGTGGTTTCTTCGGTGACGCCTTGAATATTCCTGGCTTGCTTGGTCCAGAACTGCGGGTCTTCTTTGATGATGCGGGCCAGAACGCCGAGGATGCATTTGAACTCTTCATTGTCGGTGGTTTCCGGGCCGGGTACGACGCCGGTTTTTTCATATTCAACGCCTTTGTGTACCAGCAGTGTGGCATCGCCGCCATCATCGAGAATCATGTTGGCGGTTTCACCGTTAGGCCATTTGAAGGCCTGCTCGGTACACCACCAGTATTCTTCCAGAGATTCACCTTTCCAGGCGAAGACCGGCACACCAGATGCAGCAATAGCGGCTGCGGCGTGATCCTGCGTTGAGAAGATATTGCACGATACCCAGCGTACTTTGGCACCTAGTGCGGTCAGGGTTTCAATCAGTACGGCTGTTTGGATGGTCATGTGCAGGCTGCCCATGATGCGAGCACCCTTAAGGGGTTTTTCCTGACCGTATTTCTCACGCAGCGCCATCAAGCCGGGCATCTCGGTTTCGGCGATATTCATTTCTTTGCGGCCCCAATCGGCCAGTGAGATGTCGGCTATTTTATAATCGGTAAATTCAGACATATTGAGTCTCCAGAATGAACCGAGCGCCGTTGTTTATAAAATCTCTTGTCGAGCCTGGCAAACTTCTGTGAGTTTGTCGCAGCGCTCCTCGAAAAGAGGCTTGCCCATTATATGGGCGGTCAATGGAATTGTTAAGTTAGCCGCCTGGCAAGTGATTCTTTATCGCCGGCCTGGCCAAGTGTTGTTTAAACGCCAGATGCATCACGCAAGGTATCGGCCTTGTCTGTCTTTTCCCAAGGTAGATCGATATCGTCACGACCAAAATGGCCGTAGGCGGCTGTCTGGCGGTAGATAGGACGTAACAGATCAAGCATGGCGATCAGACCCTTAGGGCGGAGATCAAAGTGCTCGCGCACCAGTTCAATAATGCGATCGCTGTCGAGCTTGCTCGTGCCAAAGGTCTCTACCGAGATAGAGGTGGGTTCGGCCACACCGATAGCGTAGGAAATCTGAATTTCGCAACGCTCGGCCAGGCCAGCGGCAACGATGTTTTTGGCCACATAACGGCCGGCATAGGCGGCAGAGCGGTCAACTTTGGATGGATCCTTGCCTGAGAATGCACCGCCGCCATGTCGGGCCATGCCGCCGTAGGTGTCGACAATGATCTTGCGGCCAGTCAGGCCGCAGTCACCCACGGGGCCGCCAATAACGAAACGACCAGTGGGGTTAATATGGTACTGGGTGCTAGCATTAAGCCACTCGGTTGGCAGTACCGGCTTGATGATTTCATCCATGACCGCTTCGCGTAGCGCCTTGGTTTCAATCTCCGGGCCATGTTGAGTGGATAGCACAACGGCTTCAATGCCCGCGGGTTTGCCATCTTCGTAGCGAAAGGTAACCTGGCTCTTGGCGTCTGGGCGTAGCCACGGCAGTGTGCCATTTTTGCGCACTTCGGCCTGGCGCTTGACCAGTTTGTGGGCGTAATGGATGGGTGCAGGCATCAATACGTCAGTCTCGTTTGAGGCATAACCGAACATTAGACCCTGGTCGCCAGCGCCTTGTTCGTGATCGTCAAATTCATCCACCCCTTGGGCGATATCAGTTGATTGCTTATCTATGGAGGTAATGACGGCGCAGGATTCCCAGTCAAAGCCCATTTCAGAGCTGTTGTAACCGATTTCTTTGACGGTCTTGCGAACGATGTCCTGCATATCCACCCAGGCTGAAGTGGTGATTTCGCCTGACAGTATCACTATGCCAGTATTGACCATGGTCTCGCAGGCAACGCGTGCTTTGGGGTCCTGTTCGAAAATAGCATCGAGCACGGCATCAGAAATTTGGTCGGCAACTTTGTCCGGATGTCCTTCCGAAACGGATTCCGAAGTGAATAAGTGGCTGTTTGGCATTGTTGAAAGATTGCTCCAGTTGCTATATATGTGTTTAACGCTTTATAGGTTGTCTCGTGGGTAGTAGGCGACATTCTATAGAGAAACTTTAGGGGGGTAAATATGCCTGGTGTGTTGGTGCTGTGGCTAATGTCGGAAATTTTGTGAATGGGAAGAGAATCTCCATCTGGTTTGAGCGGTTATTGATGGGGTGACAGTATGTGTTTATAAGCTTTTGATTTTTAAGGGATATACTTGGTTTTTGCGGGCGTGGGTGCTGGTGGAAAGGTTTTGTGATAAGATTGCCGCCTTTCTCGCTCGGCCTGAGGCCTTGAGCGATCACGATTTTTTGATGTAACTTTTTGTTTTTATTTTAATTAACCTAAGTTGAGGAGAGTTTAATGCCCTCTCGTAAAGAGCTCGCAAATGCGGTTCGTGCCTTGAGCATGGATGCCGTTCAGAAAGCAAAATCGGGTCACCCAGGTGCACCTATGGGGATGGCGGATATTGCCGAAGTCCTGTGGAATAGCCACATGAAATATAACCCGACCAATGCCAAGTGGGCAGATCGTGATCGTTTTGTGTTGTCGAATGGTCATGGTTCCATGTTGATGTATTCACTACTGCATCTGACGGGTTTCGATCTGAGTATCGACGACATTAAAAACTTCCGCCAGTTGCATGCCAAGACTGCCGGTCACCCTGAATATGGTTATGCCGATGGCATTGAAACTACCACTGGCCCCTTGGGGCAAGGCATCACCAATGCTGTCGGCATGGCAATCGCTGAACGCACCCTAGCGGCGCAGTTCAACAAGCCAGGACATGAAGTTGTGGATCACCACACTTATGTGTTTATGGGGGATGGTTGTTTGATGGAAGGTCTGTCTCATGAATCTTGCGCCCTGGCGGGTACCTTGGGTCTGGGCAAGTTAATTGCTTTTTGGGATGACAATGACATTTCTATTGATGGCAACATTGGCGACTGGATGGAGAAAGGTGTTCCTGGACGTTTCAAATCTTATGATTGGCACGTTATTTCTAACGTTGATGGTCACGATCCTGACGCTGTGAATGCCGCTATTGCAGAAGCCAAGTCTGTTACAGACAAACCAACGCTGATCTGTGCACGCACTATTATAGGTTTTGGCTCACCGAATATGTCTGGTAGCCATGCCTGTCATGGCGCGCCGCTGGGTGATGAAGAAATTAATTTGACTAAAGCTGCGTTGGGTTGGAGTCACGGCCCGTTTGAAGTGCCTGCTGACGTTTATGCAGGTTGGGATCATAAGGCACAGGGGGCAACGGATGAAGCGGCCTGGAATACTAAGTTTGATGCTTATAAAGCCGCTTTTCCTGCTGAAGCCGCTGAGTTTTTGCGCCGCATGGCGGGTGAACTGCCGGCTAATTTTGAAGTTGAAATGGATAAATTCATCACTAACACTCAGGTGGATATGCCTAATATTGCTTCTCGTAAGGCATCTCAGAATGCAATCGAGGCCATGGGACCGTTGTTACCTGAAATGTTTGGCGGTTCCGCTGATTTGACCGGTTCTAACCTGACTAACTGGTCGGGTACCGTCAAAGTGAATGCCGAAAATGCCAACGGTAACTACCTCTCGTGGGGTGTGCGTGAATTTGGTATGGCACACATGATGAACGGCATGGTTCTTCATGGTGGCTTCAAAGTGTATGGTGCGACATTCTTCATGTTCATGGAGTTTATGCGTAATGCGCTGCGTATGTCAGCCCTGATGAAAATTGGCACAATTTATGTTTATACACATGACTCGATCGGTCTGGGTGAAGATGGCCCGACACACCAGCCTGTTGAACAGCTGGCAACAATGCGTGTGATTCCTGGTTTTCAGACATGGCGTGGTTGTGACGCGATCGAATCAGCGGTTTCATGGAAGATTGCTATGCTACGGGGCAATGCACCGACTGCATTGGTATTCTCACGCCAAAATCTCACCCCAATGGAACGTACACCTGAGCAGGTTGCCAACATTGAGAAAGGTGGTTATGTACTGAAAGATTGCGAAGGCACAGCGGATATCATTTTGATGGCAAGTGGTTCAGAGGTTGGTTTAGTTGTTGATGCAGCCGCAGCAATGGATGCCAAGGTGCGCGTTGTTTCCATGCCCTCTACCTGTGCATTTGATGCTCAGGATCAGACTTATAAAGACTCTGTACTGACGCCGGGTGTTAAACGCGTTGCTGTTGAGGCTGGTGTTGCTGAGTCCGGGTACAAATATGTGGGTCTTGAGGGTGCAATTGTTGCGATGAAGAGTTTTGGCGAGTCTGCTCCTGCCGGTGAGCTATTCAAGGAATTTGGCTTTACAGTAGACAATGTTGTTGCCACTGCAAATAAGGTTTTGGCTAAATAAATAATTTATCTTAAGATCAGGCTTGCCGCAAGGTGAGCTTGATGAACTTTAGGGAGTTTAAAATGACAGTTAAAATTGGTATTAATGGTTTTGGCCGTATTGGGCGTATGGCTTTCCGTGCGGTTGCACAAGATTTTCCTGATATGGAAATCGTTGCAATTAATGACTTGCTGGATGCCGACTACTTGGCGTACATGCTGAAGTATGACTCGGTTCACGGTCGTTTTGACGGTGATGTATCTGTTGAAAATGATCACCTGGTTGTGAATGGTAAAACCATTCGTCTGACGGCTGAACGCAATCCTGCTGATTTGAAATGGGGTGATGTGAATGTTGATATCGTTCTGGAATGTACAGGCTTCTTCCTGACTGAAGAGTCTTGCCTGGCGCACATTGATGCGGGTGCCAAAAAGGTTGTTCAATCGGCACCGTCTAAAGATGCTACCCCCATGTTTGTTTACGGTGTAAACCACGAGAAATATGCCGGCGAAGCAATTAGCTCTGCGGCTTCCTGTACGACCAACTGTTTGGCACCTTTGGCCAAGGTTGTCAATGACAACTTCGGCATCAAGCGTGGTTTGATGACGACGGTCCACGCTGCAACAGCAACACAGAAAACGGTTGATGGCCCATCGACGAAAGATTGGCGTGGTGGTCGTGGTATTCTGGAAAATATCATTCCTTCTTCAACAGGTGCAGCCAAGGCTGTGGGTATTGTTTTGCCAGAACTGAATGGCAAGTTGACGGGGATGGCATTTCGTATACCCACCTCTGATGTTTCTGTTGTCGATTTGACGGTTGAATTGAAAAAAGAAACTTCTTACGATGATATTTGTGCCGCTGTTAAAGCCGCATCTCAGGCTGATGGTATTGGTGAAACGTTAGCTTACACAGATGAAAAAGTCGTTTCTACCGATTTTCGTGGTGTGGGTTATTCATCGATCTTTGATGCCGGTGCCGGTATTGCACTTGATGGAACATTTGTGAAGCTGGTTGCATGGTATGACAATGAATATGGTTATACCTGTAATATGATGCGCTTTGTTCGCCACGTTGCGGCTCACTAAGTAAATTTGGAAAAGGCATGGGGGCGTTGCTCCTATGCCTTATCTCTTTCTGGATTTTATAAGTATTCAGAGGTATTTGTTGAGGGTCTTGTTTTTACACGGGGCTTTAACAAATTTCTTTTTAAATATATTCGGAGATATATTCATGTCTGTAATTAAAATGGTGGACCTCGGTCTGGCTGGAAAGCGTGTTCTGATTCGTCAGGATCTGAACGTTCCAGTTAAAGACGGTAAAGTGACTTCAGATGCGCGTATTCGTGCTTCGCTACCCACCATTCAGAAATCCCTGGAAGCGGGTGCGGCAGTGATGGTTATGTCTCACCTGGGTCGTCCTACTGAAGGTGAATATGCTGAAGAATTTTCGCTGGCTCCTGTTGCCAGCCACTTGGGTGGATTGTTGGGTAAAGAGGTTAAGTTAGTCAAAAATTATCTTGATGGTGTGACTGTTGCTGCAGGTGAGGTGGCCATGCTGGAAAATGTTCGTTTTAATGTGGGTGAAAAGAAAAACGACGATACGTTGGCCAAAAAATACGCGGCACTGTGTGACGTGTTTGTCATGGATGCCTTTGGTACTGCGCATCGTGCGCAAGGTTCTACCCATGGTGTGGCCAAGTTTGCACCGACTGCTTGCGCAGGTCCGTTATTGGCCGGTGAATTGGATGCTCTTGGTAAAGCGCTGGATAATCCTGCCCGGCCAATGGTTGCCATTGTTGGTGGTTCCAAGGTTTCAACCAAGTTGACTGTGTTGGAATCACTGTCTAAGGTTGTTGATCAGTTGATTGTTGGTGGTGGTATTGCCAATACTTTTATTGCGGCGGCGGGTCATAATGTTGGTAAGTCCCTTTATGAAGCTGATTTGATGGGAATATGTAAAAAGTTGAGTGCCAATGCTAAGGCTCGTGGTGGTGGTATTCCTGTTCCAACGGATGTTGTCTGTGCAAAAGAGTTTTCTGAAACGGCTGTCGCCGAATTAATGTCGGCTGCAGATGTTAAGGATGACGATATGATTTTCGATATTGGGCCAGAGAGTGGCAAGGCGCTGGCCGAAATTTTGAAAACTGCTGGAACGATTGTTTGGAATGGTCCTGTTGGTGTCTTTGAATTTGATCAGTTTGGTGAAGGCACCAAGGCAATTGCAATGGCCATTGCTGACTCGGATGCATTCTCAATTGCCGGTGGTGGTGATACTCTTGCGGCAGTTGATAAGTATGGGATTGCTGATAAGGTATCTTATATCTCTACTGGCGGTGGTGCCTTTCTGGAGTTTCTGGAAGGCAAAAAATTGCCAGCAGTGGCGATTCTTGAAGAGCGCGGCGCGACTAGTTAAATAATATGCATAATTTCCGGGGATTTGGTCTCGGAGGTTTTGATTTATAATGACAATAATGATTATTTAGGTATTAACCCAAAATATGTTTAGACGCACAAAAATTGTTGCAACCTTAGGCCCGGCTACAGATGACCCTAAGATTCTGGATGATTTGATTCAGGCGGGCGTGGATGTAGTGCGCGCAAATTTCTCTCATGGTTCTGCTGAGGATCATATTCGACGTACCGAGGCTGTTCGTAATCGCGCTAGGGCTCATGGGCGTCAAGTAGGTGTGTTGGCTGACTTGCAGGGACCTAAAATTCGTACTGATCGTTTTAAAAATGGCAAGGTTGAGTTGATCGAAGGAGATCAATTCATCCTCGATGCTGCCTGTGGTAAGGAAGATGGTAATCAGGAACGTGTCGGTCTGACATATAAAGAGTTACCCAATGATGTCAACCGTGGTGATACCTTATTGCTGGATGATGGTCGTATTGTCCTTTGGGTTGAAGAGGTGGCCGGGCAAGAGATTATCTGTAAGGTACAGGTGGGCGGAATCTTGTCAAATAACAAAGGCATTAACCGCATGGGTGGCGGTTTGTCAGCCGCTGCTGTGACAGACAAAGACAGAGCTGATATCAAAACTGCCGCATCAATGAAGGCTGACTATGTCGCGATTTCGTTTCCTCGTTGTGCGGCGGATGTTCACCTTGCGCGTGAGTTGTTGCGCGAGGCGGGTGGTCACGGTGGTATCGTAGCCAAAATTGAACGTGCTGAGGCCATTGATGATATTGAAGCAATCGTCGCCGCCTCTGATGCTATTATGGTGGCGCGAGGTGATTTGGGTGTTGAGATTGGTGATGCTGAACTGCCTGCGGTACAAAAGAAATTAATCAAGATTGCTCGTCAGATGAATCGCGTTGTTATTACGGCGACCCAGATGATGGAAAGTATGATTGAAAATCCAATTCCGACACGTGCAGAGGTATTTGATGTTGCTAATGCAGTGTTGGATGGTACTGATGCGGTGATGTTGTCGGCTGAAACGGCAGCCGGTAAGTATCCGGCCAAAGCGGTTGCAGCCATGGGGCGTATATGTATCAGCGCAGAGAAGGAAGAGCTAGCCAGTAGTTCTGATCATCGTATCCACACTCAATTTAGTCGTGTTGATGAAGCGATTGCTATGTCAGCTATGTACGCAGCTAATCATTTAGGTGTGAAGGCAATTGCTTGTTTGACTGAGTCTGGGGCAACACCCTTATGGATGTCACGAATCAGCTCAGGCATTCCTATTTATTCAATGACACCACATGTTGAGACTCGACGTAAGGTCACCTTGTATCGCGGTGTTTGTCCGGTAAGTTTTGCCGTTACTTCAACAGACCATGCCACCATCAATAAAGAAGCGGTGGATGAACTGTTGCGCCGTGGCGCTGTGCGTGATGGTGATCGTGTGATTATTACCAAGGGTGATTTAATGGGTGAAATGGGCGGTACTAATGCGATGAGAATTATTCGTGTGGGTGATATGAATGAACCTTCACCGATAGAAGCGTGATAAATTTTTTTAAATAGTTTCGTAACAACAATCTTAAGTGTGAGGAGATTACAATGGCTCTAGTTTCAATGCGTCAATTGCTGGATTATGCAGCTGAAAATGACTTCGGTCTGCCAGCTTTCAATGTAAACAATATGGAGCAGGTTCACGCTATCATGCAAGCGGCTGATGCCGTTGATGCGCCTGTTATCATGCAGGGTTCTGCGGGCGCGCGTGCTTATGCAGGCGAACCTTTCCTGCGTCATCTGATTATCGCTGCAACGGAAATGTATCCACATATCCCTGTTTGTATGCATCAGGATCACGGTGCTTCGCCAGATGTTTGTTTTCGTTCTATCCAGTCAGGTTTTACTTCTGTGATGATGGATGGTTCTTTAATGGCGGATGGTAAGACACCGTCATCTTTTGAGTATAATGTTGAAGTCACCAAGCAGGTTGCTGATCTTGCTCATGCCTGTGGTGTCTCTGTTGAGGGCGAACTGGGCTGTCTGGGTTCTCTGGAAACAGGCATGATGGGGGAGGAAGACGGACATGGCGCTGAAGGCAAGCTTGATATGGATATGTTGTTGACAGATCCTCAGGAAGCTAAGACGTTCGTAGAGCTGACGAACTGTGATGCGCTGGCGATTGCGATTGGGACCTCTCATGGTGCTTACAAATTTACAAACAAGCCAACGGGTGATGTGTTGCGAATCGATCGTATTAAAGAAATCCATACTGTGATTCCTAATACTCATTTGGTCATGCATGGCTCTTCTTCTGTGCCGCAGGAGTGGCTGGCAATTATCAATGAGTTTGGCGGTGAAATGGGACAAACGTATGGTGTCCCTGTTGAAGAAATTATTGAAGGCATCAAGTCTGGTGTGCGTAAAGTGAATATTGATACTGACTTGCGTATGGCTTCTACGGGTGCTATTCGTCGTCATTTGCATGAAAATAAGTCTAACTTCGATCCGCGCAAGGCGTTTAAAGCCTCGACTGAGGCAATGTCTCAGATCTGTAAGAGCCGCTATGAATCATTTGGTGCAGCGGGTCATGCATCAAAAATTACAGCCAAATCTTTAGAGACGATGATCGACTTCTATAAATAAGTTCACCACTTAAATAGAACAGAAGGGCGGGTTTTATACCGCCCTTTTTATGGCATGACAAAAATGAAAAAACCGCTTTAAATGGCGGTTTTTTTGTTTGAGGCGCGGCTGTGTTTTACTAATCTGATCCAAATAAATCGCGGCTAAAAACCTTGTTATGTACATCTTCCAGCTCTGGGCTCATGCGATTTGAAATGATGATGTCTGACATGGCCTTAAACCCGTCCAGTTCTTTGATGACCTTTGAATGAAAAAAAACTGAATCATCCAAACCTGGTTCGTATACAACGACTTCAATGCCTTTTGCCTTGATGCGTTTCATTACGCCAAGGATAGAAGAAGCGCGGAAATTGTCTGAGCCGCTTTTCATGATCAGGCGGTAAACACCAACGATACGGGGGTTTTTGCTGATGATGGAATCGGCGATAAAATCTTTGCGGGTGGTGTTTGAATTGACAATAGCTTCAATAATATTATTAGGAATATCCTGATAGTTTGCCAATAACTGCTTAGTGTCTTTGGGTAAGCAATAACCGCCATAGCCAAAAGATGGGTTATTGTAATGTGTGCCAATACGCGGGTCTAGCCCCACGCCTTCGATAATTTGTCTGGAGTCCAGCCCGTGGCTGGCGGCATAGGTATCCAGTTCGTTAAAGTAGGCAACGCGCATCGCTAGATAGGTGTTGGAGAATAGTTTAATCGCTTCAGCTTCTGTTGAATGGGTGTATAGAACGGTGACATCCTTTTTTATCGCGCCTTGTGCTAACAGTGCGCCAAACGTCTCTGCCCGCTCAGATATTTCTCCTACAACAATGCGCGAAGGATGTAAGTTGTCGTATAGTGCTTTGCCTTCTCTCAGAAATTCAGGCGAGAAGATAATATTGGCCTTGCTGTATGTCTGATTGATTCTTTCGGTATAACCCACGGGAACGGTTGATTTAATCACCATCACCGCTGATGGGTTCATTTTGATGACATCCTCAATGACAGATTCTACTGTTGAGGTATTAAAATAGTTGGTTTCCGAGTCGTAATCGGTAGGTGTTGAGATGATGATAAACTCAGCATCTTTGTAGGCCTGTTCTTTGTCCAGCGTCGCCGTTAGATTGAGTGCTTTGTTGGCGAGAAAATCCTCAATCTCTGTGTCAGAGATGGGTGATTTTTTAGTGTTGATTAGATCGACTTTCTCTTGCATAACATCCAGACAAACGACTTCGTTATGCTGTGCCAACAATACCGCATTGGATAGGCCGACATAACCAGAGCCTACAACTGTAATTTTCATCTTGTTTCCTCGCTAGTGATGCGATGTTTACACCTTGTAATAATCTCGATACCAAGCAACAAAGTTGGCGATACCCTCTTCAATTGGCATGGCGGGTTTAAAGCCGACATCATTGATCAGGTCGTCAATATTGGCATAGGTGGCGGGTACGTCACCGGGTTGAAGCGGCAGCAGATTTTTCTCCGCCTTCATGCCCAGGCATTCTTCAATGATTTCAATAAATCGTAGCAGTTCCACGGGTTGATTGTTGCCGATGTTGTAGATTTTGAAAGGCGCGTAGCTGGTGCTTGTGTCTGGGCAATCACCTGACCAGTCGGGATTCGGGCAGGCAACTTTGTCCAGGATACGGATGACACCTTCAACAATATCATCGATGTAAGTGAAGTCACGGCGACATTTACCATAGTTAAAGACATCAATCGGTTTCCCTTCGAGAATGGCTTTGGTAAACAAAAATAGAGCCATGTCAGGGCGTCCCCAAGGGCCATAGACGGTAAAGAAGCGCAGTCCGGTGGTGGGCAGTTGGTAGAGGTGGCTGTAGGTGTGCGCCATCAGTTCGTTGGCCTTTTTTGAGGCGGCATAGAGGCTCACTGGATGGTCGACATTATCATGTACAGAAAAGGGCATTTTGGTGTTGGCACCATAGACGGAGCTGCTGGATGCGTAGACCAGGTGTGCCACTTTGTTGTGGCGGCAGCCTTCAAGGATGTTGGTTGTGCCCTGGATATTACTGTCGATGTAGGCATGTGGGTTAATCAGCGAGTAGCGGACACCCGCTTGGGCAGCCAAATGCACAACCCTGTCAGGCTTGTGATCGCGAAACAGTTTGGCGACACCGCTACGGTCTTCCAGATCCATGCGGACGTCGATAAAACCTTCTTTAGCCGTGAGCTGCGACAAGCGGTCTTTTTTGAGGTTGATATCATAATAGTCATTTAAATTATCTAAGCCAACCACTTCATCGCCGCGGTCAAGCAGCCTGTGAGCAACATTGGAACCGATAAAACCAGCGGTGCCGGTAATTAAAACTTTCATTGCAGGTGTCCTTGTCTGTTACAAGCGGCCATCAACGGCATCAGCGGGAAATAGATATTTGATATCGTAGATGACAGAATTTGCCTTGCCCAGTGCCTTGATTTTATCCAGCCCCATTTTTTTAAATTGACGATGGCTAACGGCCAGAATGATGGCATCATACTGACCATCAGCGGGCTTTTCGGTCATCGGGGTGATGTTATATTCGTGTTCGGCTTCAGCAACGCTAACCCAAGGGTCGTAAATATCGATATGACAGTGGTAATCCTGGAACTCCTCAATGATGTCAATCACGCGAGTGTTGCGCAGATCAGGGCAGTCTTCCTTGAAGGTCAGTCCCATGATCAAAATTTTGGCGTCAACAACAGGGATGCGTTTTTTGGTCATCAATTTGACCACTTGCTGAGTGGCGTAGGCACCCATGCCATCATTGACACGACGGCCAGCCAGAATCATTTCGGGATGGTAGCCAATTTCCTGAGCCTTGTGAGTTAGGTAATAGGGGTCGACACCAATGCAATGACCGCCCACCAAACCAGGGCGAAAGGGCAGAAAATTCCACTTGGTGCCAGCAGCCTTGAGAACCTCTTCGGTATCAATATCGAGACGGTTAAAGATCATCGCCAGTTCGTTGATCAGGGCAATATTAACATCGCGCTGAGTGTTTTCGATGACCTTGGCGGCTTCGGCGACACGAATGCTGCTGGCCTTATAGGTGCCGGCCTCGATGACAGTCAGGTATAAGGAATCAACAAAATCAGCAATCTCTGGGGTGGAACCTGAGGTGACTTTCAGAATGTTGGTGACACGATGTTCCTTGTCGCCAGGGTTGATACGTTCAGGGCTGTAACCTGCAAAAAATTCTTTATTGTATGTCAGGCCTGAGCGGGCTTCTATGATTGGGATGCAGACCTCTTCGGTAGCGCCAGGATAAACAGTGGACTCAAAGATGATCACATCATCTTTTTTTATCAGCTTGCCTAGCATCTGGCTGGCACTAATCAACGGGCTTAAATCAGGGCGTTTATGGCCGTCGATTGGTGTCGGCACTGTCACGATGTAGACATTACAGTCTTTCAGGTTATCAGGGGTGCTGGTATAGCTAAGCTGGGTTGCGCGGAGCAGTTCATCCGGTTCAACTTCCAGCGAGCTGTCCTTGCCGGCCTTTAATTCATCAATGCGTGCTTGATTGATGTCGAGACCGATGACAGGCATTTTTTTGCCGAACTCAACCGCCAGCGGCAGGCCGACATAACCCAGACCAATCATCCCTATTTTGATATTATCGAGAGTAAACATGAAATTCCCGAGTTTTTGTTAGCTATAAAATTCAGTTATACAGCGGCCAATGGCGTTAATAATTGAAAGTGGTTTTATTGTCAGGAATGGGAATTATATAGCATTTGCAAATGGCACCCTGAAATTTAGTGTTTATTTGGACGTTCTGATTAAGAAAAACGCAGTGCTAGCAGGGCTAAAGTGAGTGTTTTTCGATTGAAGAACGTCCAAAGAGACGCTAAAGCAGAAAGGCGAGTTGTTAATGTTATGTGATTTCCGTTCCTAAGTGTTTGGATGGTAAGTTTTTTATGCCGTGGTGATTAATGCAAAGCGCTTTATTGCCGATATTTATTTTAGATTGAGGCTCAATGATAACGCTTGAGTAAAATTCTGCGATATTTAATTTAAATCCTATGCTTTAGTTTTTTGTCAAGGATAGACCGCGTTGAGAAGATACCAAAACTACGCCTTTTAGTCAGTAGTCAATTTGATGTTTTTATTTTGCAATTTCAAAAGGTGTATACTGCTTTGTCATTATAAGTTGATAGCGGTCATTTGGTAAGGGGAGGGGGGTAAGTGTCTTCGTTATTATTTACGCTGCTGAATAATCCTGATTTTAAAGAAGGTATTATGTGGCAGCGTGTTAGCTGGCAGGCTAATTCAACCATTTTTACAGAAGGTGATCAGGGTCGTGAAGTTTACTTGGTATTAACGGGTGAATTGCGTGTTCTAGGCAAGGTTGATCTGGATGATCAGCGCAAAATACAACCGGGTTTTGGGACGTTTGCTAAAGGCGATATTTTTGGTGAAATGGTGATGTTTGATCATTTGCCTCGCTCGGCAACGGTGGTGAGTCTGACAGATGTAGAGCTGGCGATAATCAAGGCAGAAAATCTGTTTGTTTTTCTGGACAAACATCCTGATTGTGGCTATCCCATCATGAAAGAATTACTGTCTATCGTGGTGCAAAGACTGCGTAAAGCGAATCAACGAACTTTTTCTTTGTTTGCCTGGGGGCTTAAAAGTAAGGGTTTGGATAATCATCTGTGACCAGCAGTGACGTATGGTGCGGATTGACAACCCCTTTCAGTCAGGCTCAACAACAACGACCTAATAATTATTATGATAAGAATTTTTAGACATTTTGTACCCGTTTCGTTTATTTTATTGGTGCTCATTGAGTTGGTGTTATTTTATTTGGCAATTTATATCGGCGCAGAAATACGTTTCTGGGGCACTGATGTTGATGCCGAAATATTACCGCTGTGGCCGAAAGCATTATTGTTCTGTTCTGTTATTTTTGTTTCCATGACAGCGATGGGATTATACAAAAACCTTTATCGCGAGGGGGTAAATGGCATAATACTTAGGTTGGTGGCAAGCATGGTGATTGCATTGGTTGCTATGAGCCTGTTGTTTTATCTGTTTCCATATTTATTCCTCGGTCGAGGCGCATTTGCTTGGTCATTTGCAATTGCAGTGACGGGGGTGATTGTGATCAGGGTTATATTTATTAACAGTATTGGAAGTGCGATGCTCAAGCGTAATATTTTAGTGCTTGGGGCTGGAAAGCGAGCAGAGCAATTTAAAGTGCTGGAGTGCGGGAGTGATCAGTTTGGTTTTAAAATTATTGGTTATGTGAAAATTGCCGGTGAGCGCGACGCCATACATGAAAACAGCGTTATTGAACTTGATGTGCCGCTAATCGATTATGTTCAGGCGTATGATATTCAAGAGATTGTGGTTGCCTTGGAGGATAGACGTAAATCCTTTCCAATTGATGATCTGCTTGATTGCAAAATGAGCGGTATTGATATCACTGAGGCCCTGTGTTTTTTTGAGCGTGAGACAGGTAAGGTGCGTCTGGAGACCTTGCGTCCAAGCTGGTTTATTTTCTCCGATGGCTTTCGTCATGCTGGTTTTCAATTAATGGTGAAACGTAGTTTTGATATTTTGGCCAGCAGTCTGATTTTATTCCTGACTTGGCCGGTTATGCTGGTGGCAGCGATTGCCATTTTTATCGAAAATGGTTACAAAGGACCGGTCTTTTATAAACAAGTTAGGGTGGGACAGAATTGGCGCCTGTTTCAGGTATTTAAATTTCGCAGCATGGTGGTGAATGCCGAGAAGGATGGCGCGCCTCAATGGGCGCAGAAAAATGACAGTCGTGTTACGCGTATCGGAAAATTTTTACGCCGCAGCCGTATAGATGAGCTGCCTCAGATTTTCAATGTTTTAAAGGGGGATATGAGCTTTATTGGTCCGCGCCCGGAAAGGCCTGAATTTGTTGAGCCGTTGGCGGAGAAAATTCCATACTACGCTGAACGTCATCGCGTTAAACCAGGCATTACCGGGTGGGCGCAAGTGCGTTATCCTTACGGCGCTTCGGATGACGATGCTCGTGAAAAATTGCAATATGATCTGTATTATATCAAAAATTACAGCCTGTTTCTCGACTGTCTGATTATGTTTCAGACTGTTGAGGTCGTAATTTTTGGCGACGGTGCTCGTTAAGGTCTTGGTCGTAGCCGTCATCAGAATCAGTCACGATTTTTTATGTTCTCATGAGTGATTTTAACTTTATTTTGAATCCTGGTGCCTGGGGTTATGGTCTTGCGGCGCTGTGTTATCTGGTTCTGGCGTTGTTATTGTTAACCAGTTGGCGTGGCCGTATACAGGGCGGTTTGTTGTTGGCTGTTTGCTTGTTGTCGGCTGTCTGGGCCGCGACCTTGTCGTATTCATTAAGTCATAATTTACCGCTTTCAATTATTCATATCATACTGGAGTTGTTGCGTGATGGTGCGGTATTACTGTTCCTTTATAAAGTGCTCACTATTGATATTGATGGCAGCAAATCTGATCTAGTGGGTGCACGGTTTAAGAGCCTGGGTTACGCAATTACTATTGTTTGGCTGTTGTTGTTTTTACTGCATATAACCAGTTGGTTGATGGGGCTGTCGTTGTTGGAGCTACTTGGTTATGACCCGCGTCTAGCGGGCCACCTAGTGTTGGCACTGGCAGGACTGGTGTTGATTGAACAATTGTTTCGTAATACGCCACCTCAGCAACGCTGGGCGATTAAGTACCTCTGTTTAGGTTTGGGCAGTTTGTTTGCCTATGACTTTTACCTCTATTCTAATGCGGTATTATTCCAGGGGCTGAACTCCCAGTTATGGGATGCGC
Organism: Gammaproteobacteria bacterium; assembly: GCA_024276775.1. Taxonomy (GTDB): domain Bacteria; phylum Pseudomonadota; class Gammaproteobacteria; order Tenderiales; family Tenderiaceae; genus Tenderia. Next base: position 21,275 of record JAJRWO010000050.1, read on the forward strand.
GTGGCTTTATTCATTTGTTGGTGGTGCCTTTGATTGCGGTATCTGCCGCCCGCAATCCTCAGTGGTCGCTGGAAATCTTTGTCTCTCGCCGGGTCGTATTTCATAGTGCCGCGGTGTTGGGGGCAGGGGTTTATTTGTTACTGATGGCTTTGGGTGGTTATGCCATTCGTTATTTTGGCGGCAGTTGGGGCAACTTGTTTCAGGTAATCTTTTTATTTGGCTCTGGGTTGATGTTATTTTCCTTGATGTTTTCAGGGCAGATGCGAGCGCAGGTGCGGGTCTTTCTGAGTAAACACTTTTTTAACTACAAGTATGATTATCGCGATGAATGGTTGAAATTCATCGGTGCGCTTGCCAATGAAGAGCCAGGCCCAGGCCTGGGTGAGCATGTATTACAAGCGATGGCTGATATTGTTGATAGTCCAGGTGGTATGTTATGGGTTTATGATAATGACATGGCCCGGTTTGAGTTGGGGGTAGGGTCGAATGCGACGGCTATCTCAATGATTTCTGCTGACGACCCCTTTGTTATCTATCTTCAGCAAAAAGAATGGTTGTTTGATCTGAATGAATTTAACAGCACCCCTGAGGTCTACGAGGGGCTGGAGTTGCCAGAGTGGTTGGTTGCAGTTGAGCGTGCCTGGCTGGTGATTCCATTATTTCAAAATAAACGCCTGACAGGGTTAATGTTGCTGTTACAGCCTCGTGCAGCGAGGCAGATAAACTGGGAAGATCGGGATCTGTTAAAGACGGTCGCGACTCAGGCCGCCAGCTATTTGGCTTTATCACAGGCGAGTACCGAGCTGGCGAATGCACGCCAGTTTGAAGCATTTAACAGGTTGTCGGCTTATGTGGTACATGACCTCAAAAATGTCATAGGCCAACTATCATTGGTAGTGACCAATTCAAAGAAGTTTGGTCAGCGGCAGGAATTCGTTGATGACGCCTTTGCAACGGTGGAAAATTCAGTGAACAAGATGCAGAAAATGTTGGCGCAATTACGCCAAGGGCATGCGACACAACAGAGTTTCACTGCTGTCAAGTTGCAGCCGATAATTGATGCTGTTATTCAGCAGTGTTCGGAAAAAAGACCTGTGCCAGTGCTGGCGAATGCAGATGCACGGTTAAGCGTGATTGCGGAACAAGACCGGCTGGCGGCAGTTATTGAGCATGTGCTGCAGAATGCTCAGGAAGCGACCGCTGTGGATGGCAATATAGTTTTGAGGTTGACTTCAAACGCTCAAAATGCTGTGATCGAAATTGAAGACAGTGGTACGGGAATGGACGAGCAGTTTGTTCGCGAACGCCTGTTTCGCCCCTTCGATACGACCAAGGGCAATGCCGGCATGGGAATAGGTGCCTACGAATGTCGCGAGTTTATGCGTGAGTTGGGGGGTGAGGTGCGGGTCAAGAGTAAACCGGGTGTGGGCACAGTGTTTCAACTGTATATCCCTAAGGTTCTGGGTTAATTAGCCCGTGGGGAATTTTGAACAAATGGGGAAATAAGCATTGAGTCGTTCCAAGCAAGAGCAAAAAAAGATATTGGTCGTCGAGGATGATCCTGGTCTGCAGAGCCAGATGCGCTGGTGTTTTGACGGTTACGAGGTTTTAATCGCAAGCGATCGTCCTGAGGCGATCAATCTACTGCGGCGTCATGAACCAGCGGTTGTGCTGTTGGACTTGGGTTTGCCGCCTGATCCTGAAAACGCCTCTGAAGGGTTGGCAGCGTTGGATGAAATTCTGGTGTTGGTACCCGCCACAAAAGTGATTGTGATAACGGGCAATGATGAACGTGAAAATGCAGTTAAAGCCATTGCCAAAGGGGCCTATGACTTTTATCAAAAACCGGTTGATTCTGATGTATTGGGGATGTTAGTTGAACGGGCCTATTATCTTTATGAATTAGAGCAGGAAAACCGTAAGCTCATGATGCAGACGAGTGCATCAACAATTCATGGCTTGATTGCATCGAGTCCACAAATGCTCAAGGTGTGCCGCACCATTGAAAAAATTGCTCCAACAGGGGTGACAACCTTGTTATTAGGCGAAAGTGGTACAGGGAAAGAGGTTATTTCACGTGCGTTGCATCGTCTGAGCGATAGGTCTAAACTGCCATTTGTTGCTATAAATTGTGGTGCAATCCCTGAAACATTGCTGGAAAGTGAGTTGTTTGGTTATGAAAAAGGGGCTTTTACCGGCGCCGCCAAACAAACCAAAGGCAAAATTGAATATGCGGATGGGGGCACCCTTTTTCTGGATGAAATCGGCGATATCCCTCAGTTGCTACAAGTCAAACTGCTGCGTTTCCTGCAAGAACGGGTGATAGAGCGCTTGGGGGGGCGAAGTGAAATTCCTGTGGATGTGCGGGTGATCTGTGCGACCAATCAAAACCTGATGCAACAGGTAAACGAAGGCCATTTTCGTGAAGACCTTTATTACCGCATTAGCGAAATTACGATTAATATTCCTCCACTGCGTGAGCGTGATGGTGATGCCTTGTTATTAGCTAAGGTTATTCTGGCGCGTTTTGCTAACGAGCATGGGCGTAATTTAAGGGGGTTTACGGAAGATGGTGCAGCGGCTATTCAAAACTATTCCTGGCCAGGCAATGTGCGTGAGATGGAAAATCGTGTCAAGCGGGCGGTGATCATGGTTGACGGTAATAGTGTTAATGCTGAAGACCTGGAGCTTGAAACTGTCGATGGCCGGGACGCAACACCCTTGAATCTGCGTGAAGTCAGGGAACAGGCCGAAAGGACAGCCATAGCGAAGGCCGTCAACATGTTTGATAATAATATTTCACAGGCTGCTGAGGCGCTTGGCGTGAGCCGACCGACCTTATATGGTCTAATGAATAAGTATGCTTTGAAGTAATTACTTGAAAATTGCCTTCTTGCCAAATGAAAAATGATGAATGGGAGTTATAAATGAAAAGTTTTAGTTTCAGTCTTCTCTTTAGTGGATTGGTGTTAATAACACCGTTGCCTGCTTTATCGGCAGATGTTGATGCTTATCTCGGTAAAGCCACTGGTTATATTTCCCAGCAGGATTATAACTCGGCAATCATTGAGCTTAAAAATGCATTGCAGCAAGAGCCTAATCATGCTGAGGCACGATTTTTGTTAGGCAAAACGTATGTCCAGTCTGGAAATGGGGCGTCAGCAGAAAAAGAGTTGCGCAAGGCATTGGAACTCGGGCTAGCGGCTGAAAAAGGCATGCCACTGCTCGGGCGGGCTTACCTCATGCAGGGTAAATCTAAAGAAGCGTTGTCTGAGGTTGAATTGGCTGACAATGCTGCGGTTGAGGCGCGTGCCAAAGTAAAGGTGGTACATGGTAATGCCCAGCTACTTCAGCAATCGTTTGAAGAGGCTGCGAATGCCTATGAGTCAGCCTTGGTTTTGGTGCCTGATTTTTCCGGTGCGCTTTTGGGTATGGCCAGGCTGGCTGTCAACTCAGATGACAATGCCAAAGCAGAAGCATATGTGGATAAGGTGCTGGCAGCGGATGCGGAAGATGTGGATGCGTTGGTTCTCAAAGGTGAGCTACTTCGCCGCCAAGCCAAGCATGCAGATGCATTAGTGGCATTTTCTCAGGCCAGCAAACTTCGTCCTCAAAACCTGCAAGCGTTACTGGGTAAGGCGATGGCTGAAGTTGCCTTACGACAATTTGACTCGGCAGCAAAAGATCTGGAGCAGGTCCTTAAGCGTGTGCCAATGCATCCCATGGCCAATTATTTTCAAGCGGTTGTTTATTTTCAGCAGCAAAAATTAGATAACGCTAAAGATGCTCTGAACAAGGTGTTACAGGTTGTGCCCAGTCACCCGCAGAGCCAGTTGTTGTTGGGAATGACAAGTTATCAGTTGGATGAGCTTGAACAAGCTGAGTATCAACTCGGTCGTTTTGTTGCTGCAATACCAGGCCATGTCCCGGGTCGTAAAGTGTTGGCGGCCATTTATCTCAAACTGAAGCAACCACAGCAGGCGATAGAAACCTTGGATGTGGTCAGTCATGGCAGTTCAGATGCTCAGTTACTGGCGCTGCTGGGAACTGCATACCTGCATGTTGGCAATAATGAGAAGGGTACAGAACATTTACAGAAAGCAGCTGAGCTAGCGCCGGATATGGCATCTATTCGTGCCCAGCTGGCACTTGGCCGATTGGTTTCAGGGGAAAATGAGGCGGCGGTCAGTAACCTGGAAATGGCCATAGACCTTGATGAGGGAATGGCCATGGCGGATATGCTGTTGGTCTATAGTCACATAAAATCAAAGCAGTTTGATAAGGCGATTGCAGCAGCGCAGGCGTTGGTGAAAAAACAGCCTGACAGTCCAGTGGCATTAAATATACTCGGTGTTAGTTATGGCAATGCAGGCAAAAATACAGAGGCTAAGGCGCAGTTTGAAAAGGCACTGAAAAAAGAGCCCAAATTTGCTGCAGCTTATATGGGGTTGGCGCAACTGGCGTTACAGAGTGGTGATTCAGCACAGGCAACTGATTATTATCAGCAGTTGCTCAAGGTTGATGACTCTCATCTGGGAGCGATGCTGGCGTTGGCTCGTTTGACTGAAGCTGCTGGTGACCGAAACGCAGCCCTGGACTGGGTTGAAAAAGCGCGCCAGGCGAATCCAAAATCTTTAGATCCGATGCTGCTGCTTGCCAATGCATACTTGATTCAGGGTGAGCCAATGAAGGCGCTCACAGTGGCAAGAGAGGCAGCCGATGCCCATCCGAAGCATTCGCTAGCGAAAGCAATGCTGGGTAAGGCGCAGCTCGCAAATGGGAATTTTAGCAATGCAATATCTACTTTTCAACGCCTGGTAAATTCACGCCCTGACTCTGCTCAGTTTTTGATTTTATTGACCGAGGCGCAGATAAAGGCCTCTAAACTTGAGGCAGCAACCGACACCTTGACATCAGCCTTGGCTCTGAATGAGGATTTAGTTGACGCCAAAATTATGCTTGCGCGCATAAATATTCAATTAAAACAGTATCCGCAAGCCAAACAGTTGGCTGATCAGGTGATTGTTAAATATCCTGACTCTTCGGTTGGCTATGAACTGATGGGCGATCAATATCTGGCCCAAAACAAGAATCAGCTGGCTGAAGAATCTTATTCAAAAGCCTTTTCGAAAAAAATGACAGGGTCTAATGTCGTGAAACTGTATCGAATTCGAAGCCAACTGGGTTTGGATGATACGTTGGTGCCACTGGAGCAATGGTTGAAAGCGCATCCCGACGATGTATCAGTACGGCTTATGATGGCTATGGGGTATCAGAAAGCGGGTGATTTCAAAAGTGGAATTGAGCACTATGCAATTGTGTTACAGCACCAGCCTGAAAATATTGCTGCGTTGAATAATATTGCCTGGTTATACCAGCAAGCAGGTGATAGCAAAGCATTAAAGTATGCCAAAGAGGTTCAGGTTCTGGCTCCAGAGAATCCTGCTGTTATGGATACTGTCGGCTGGATATACATAGAGAACGGTAAAATCAACGATGGCCTGGTGTTATTGCAAGAAGCTAGGGCTAAGGCACCGCATATCGCTGAAATCAGTTATCACCTTGCGATGGCATTAGAAAAAGCGGGGCGTGTAGGTGAAGCGCGCAAAGAGTTAAATCGCTTGTTAAGAGATTTTGAAACATTTGAAGGCCGTAGTGAGGCCGAAGCACTGTTGCAGCGGCTTTAAACAGGGGTAAACTTATCGTTGTATAAATTGTTTGAGACCTTTACATGACAAAAATTTTCGTGTGAAGGTCTCTATGCAAATGATTGAAAATGATTGTTCAAATAACAAAATAGCGGTGTTCAGTGTGGCTTGTTTTGTCCCTTCTCTGTTAATGTCTGATGGCACATTGGGTCGGATGCATTGAGGCAGATTCCTTGGTGATGAGTGTCATATCACCTGAACCATCTTTTTTCTCTACTATTTCAATCTGTTACGCCTTAAGTAAGTGCCATTCGAATCTGCCCCTGTTTATCTGCTTCAACTGATACGTTCAAGTGTGGCCGGAAATGCAGGCATTTTTTTATTCATTTGTTCAGCTTTCTTTTTGCCATCTGCGGTGTCAGTTTGGCCGCCTGGGTTAATGCGTCCAAGGTGTGTTGGCGAAGATTGAGCTTGCCGCTACTGTTTTCCCAGCGACTTACTGTCGGTGGGCTTACACCCAGTAACACTGAAAATTGGGCGTTATTCATTTCAAATTGTTTGCGTAAACGGCGAACGGTTGCTGCGGTTGGCGCAAACGGTTTTTTCTTTGTCTTTGTTGTCTTCTTTTTAGCCGCTTTTTTGAGCGTTTTTTTACCCACAGTTGCTTTTTTACGGCGTGGTTTGACG
>JAJRWO010000051.1 GCA_024276775.1 Gammaproteobacteria bacterium
GACCCGTCCTTGTCGGCAGTGACCTGGATAAATTGCGCCAAAGCGACCAATCACAGCAGTGTTTTGAATCTGTTTTCGAGAACAACTGCACGGATAGGCGTGGCCTTGCTTGATAAGCTGCTGCAAAGCACTTTGATAGGTGTCGCTACGCTGACTTTGGTATAATATTTCACCATCCCAGTGCAGACCAAAGGCTTCGAGTGTGTGTCGTATTTTATCTGCGGCACCAGGGACTTCCCTTGGAGGGTCGAGGTTTTCTATGCGAAGCAACCAAGTTCCCTGATTTTTGCGTGCTTGAAGGTAGCTACCAACGGCAGCGACCAATGAACCAAAGTGCAGAAGGCCCGTTGGCGAAGGTGCAAAACGGCCACAATATGGAGAGTTGGTTGGCATAATGACGATTATATCCACTATTGACGGGAAGCTGTTTAAATTGACACTCATGCATTCCTGAGTGTTTTTGTCGGATTGATTTTTAGGCTGAAAAAGTGTAAGGTGTGGCTTGCTCTGCCTTAGAATCATTCTTATAGTAAGTATAACCCCGTTATTTAAGGAGATAAAAATGAGTGTACTTGTCGGGCGTCCGGCCCCTGATTTTACTGCCGCTGCTGTTATGGGTGACGGAAGCATCAACGAAAATTTCAAGCTGTCTGACCTGAAAGGCAAACATGTGGTCTTATTTTTCTGGCCGCTGGATTTTACCTTTGTTTGTCCTTCAGAGATTATCGCGCATGATCACCGTGTTGAAGAATTCAAAAAACGTGGCGTTGAGCTGGTGGGTGTTTCTATCGATTCTCAGTTTACGCATTTTGCTTGGCGTGCCACGCCTATCAACAAGGGCGGTATCGGCCCGGTTAAATTCCCAATGGTGGCCGACGTTAAACACGAAATTCAAGAAGCCTACGACGTTGTTCACCCGGAAGCAGGTGTTGCCTTGCGCGGTTCATTCTTGATTGATAAAGACGGCATTGTTCAGAGCCAGATGATCAATAACCTGCCATTGGGGCGTAATGTTGATGAGATGCTGCGTCTTGTTGATGCGTTACAATTTACTGAAGAGCATGGTGAGGTTTGTCCAGCGGGCTGGAACAAGGGTGATGATGGTATGACACCTGATGCTGGCGGTGTTGCTTCGTATCTGGAAAAACATGCTAAAGAACTCTAAGCGCCGTCATTAACATATAAAAAGCCGGTGACTGAAAAGTCACCGGCTTTTTTATTGCTGCCTAAAGTGCCTACTGCTGGCGTGCTGTATGCCGCAAATACATTTACACTAAAATGATATGTTTATTTTATTGGTGCAGGGTAAAATTATGGGGATGAGCACAAAGTTGAAGCTTTTAAATATCCTTGCTGACGGTCACTTTCACTCGGGTGAAAATTAGGTAAAACATTGGGTGTAACTAGAGCGGCCATCTGGAAACAGGTGCAAACCTTGCAACAATTAGGCTTGGATTGCCATTCTGTTAGCGGCAAAGGGTATCGTCTATCAACTCCTCTGGAACTGCTTGAACGGGGGGCAATACTTGCGGCAATGCCGTTGTTAGGACGGTCGCTAGTATCAGAAATTGAATTACCCTCTGAAATTGATTCTAGTAACCGCTATTTGATGGCCAAGGTGAGCCAGCGTCTTAAGCATGGACATGTATGTATCGCTGAGCGACAAACGGCTGGCCGGGGCCGACGAGGCCGGCCTTGGCTGTCGCCCTTTGCCAGAAATATTTATATGTCGTTCTACTGGCGCTTTGAAATGACACCGGATGTATTATCAGGCTTGGCATTAGCGATTGCTGTAGGCGTTATCCGGGCGCTTAAAAAATTGGAGATAGAGGATGTCGGCCTCAAATGGCCCAATGACATTTTGTGGCATGGACGGAAATTGGCCGGCATTTTACTGGAAATGCAAGGTGAGAGTGCCGGCCCATATCATGTGGTCATTGGCGTAGGTTTAAATGTTGATATGGGCAATGACAAAAGTTCGATTGAGATTGACCAGCCATGGGTAGACTTGCACCATATCGCCACACAACCCATATCACGTAACAAGATTGCAGGCGTCTTGTTAGCCGAGTTGTTATTGGTAGCCGAGCAATTTCAGCATTCTGGCCTGCCCCCTTTTCTGGATGAATGGCTGGCCGCAGATGTCTATGCTGGCAAATCAGTGATTGTTCAGCAGGCAGGGGGGGAAACCACAGGTTATGCCCGAGGGATCGATAGCCGTGGTGCGCTTTTGCTGGAAACCGATACGGGTATGCGTCAGTTTCATTCTGGAGAGGTCAGTTTGAGGCTGCAGTACCAATGAAAAATTTGTTGATCGATATTGGTAACAGCTATATCAAGTGGGCGATTAGTCAGTCAGGAACGCTATCTCTATCTGCCCACGGTCAAGCAGCGCATCGTGGTGCAGTGCCCGTTGAGGCGAATGACGCATGGCGCAAAATCGAGCCACCGGTGCGAGTGTTTGTCGCCAATGTCGCTGGCGATGCATGCGCTCAATCCCTCGAAGACTGGGTACAGCGGC
>JAJRWO010000052.1 GCA_024276775.1 Gammaproteobacteria bacterium
GGGCAAGCGATGAAACTTTTAATTGTCGAAGACGAGATCAAAACCGGCGAGTATCTCAAACAGGGGCTGAGCGAGGCTGGTTATGTCGTTGATCTGGCACGCAACGGGATGGATGGCTACCATCTGGCCATGACGGAACCCTATGATCTGCTTATTCTTGATGTCATGCTACCGGACGTGAATGGCTGGTGGATTCTGAAATCATTGCGCGAGGCCGGTAAGGAGGCGCCCGTACTGTTTCTCACTGCCAGCGACAGCGTCGATGATCGAGTCAAGGGACTGGAATTGGGCGCCGATGATTACCTGGTGAAACCCTTTGCCTTCGCTGAGTTGCTGGCGCGTGTCCGCACCTTGTTGCGGCGCGGCGCAGTCCCTGCCACTGAACTGTATTTGAGCATCGGCGACCTGGAACTGGATCTGGCACGTCACCGTGTTAGCCGCGGCGGCCGCCATATTCGCCTCACCGCCAAGGAGTTCTCGCTGCTCGAACTGCTGGTGCGACGTCAGGGCGAGGTGCTGCCGCGGTCGCTGATCGCTTCCCAGGTCTGGGACATGAATTTCGACAGCGACACCAATGTTATCGATGTCGCCATACGCCGCCTGCGCGGCAAAATCGATGATCATTTCGAACCCAAACTGATTCAGACAATACGCGGCATGGGCTATATGATCGATCTGCCTGATGACAATACATAGATGAAACGCCCCACCTCCCTGACATTACGACTGACTTTTTTATTCAGCGCCGTTGCTGCTGTGGTGCTGCTGACCTTCGGCTGGGTTATCGAACGCTCACTGGCCGAGCATTTTGCGCGCGAAGACGGCAAAGAAATCAAAATCATCGCCCAGACGGTAAAACGAACGCTCTCGACGCTGCAAGCCGATCACGATTTAACACATATCAAACAGCGTTTTACTGACATGCTGGTCGGACATCACGACGCCTTACTGCTGATCACCGATGCAGCGGGGCAACGCTTGTATTCCAGCCCCGGCCCTGATCTTTCGTTGATACCACAGCCAAGCGGCGGACTCCAACAGGGCGTGCTGCAACAATGGTCCGACGGCAAACATAACTACCGTGTTTTTATCCAGCAGGTTACTGGCAGAGGCGACGATCTCTACACTCTCGTCATCGCCGTTGCTATCGACTTTCATCTCCACTTTCTTACCGGCTTTCGTCACACGCTGTGGCTGATGATTGTCTGCGGCATCCTGGTGATAAGCGTAATGGGCTGGTTTGTAGTGCGCCATGGCCACCGACCATTACACAATATCATCGACCGTATCAGCCACATCAGCGCCAACGAGTTAAATACCCGCCTCACCCCGGAAACGCTTCCTGCTGAACTCACCGAACTGGCCCTATCATTCAATGAGCTGTTGCAGCGCTTAGAACAAGCCTTCAGCCAACTTACCAATTTTTCTGCTGACATTGCCCATGAGCTGCGTACTCCGGTAACCAATCTGATGACCCAAACCCAGGTTGCCCTGTCGCAAACGCGCAATGCCGAGGAATACCAGGAAATTCTCTACTCCAATATAGAAGAGTACGAACGCATGGCGCAGATGATTGGCGATATGCTTTTTTTGGCCAAGGCCGACAACGTCCGCCACACCCCCAATACCGAAGCGGTCGATCTAAAAAGTGAAATAGCCAACTTGTTCGACTATTACGGGGCCTGGGCGGAAGAATGTCATGTCTCGCTAACGCTGGATGGTAATGCTCAGGTCCAGGGCGACAGCCTGATGCTGCGCCGCGCGCTCAGCAATCTGCTGTCCAATGCCATCCGTCACACACCGGCAAGCTACAGTGTGGAGGTAAAACTCAGTGATGACGGAAACGATGTGATTATAGTGGTGCAAAACCCTGGAACTCCTATCTCCGCCGAACACCTGGGCAAAATTTTCGACCGTTTTTACCGCACCGATCCATCACGCCAGCGCAGTGGCGAGGGCGCCGGACTGGGCCTGGCCATTGTTAAATCGATTGTCGAGGCGCATGGCGGGACGATTGTCGCCACCTCCGATGAAACCAGCACACAGTTTCGCATCATCCTGCCCGGCCCCGCTGATCGCTCAAGTTGATCACTCAAGGGGCAGCACCGCACCTGATATTCTGCTAGCAGACAACCGTTTATTTCGCCTGCTACCGGTTTGATTGTGCGTTAATTTCGCGCTGTATTTTTTGTATCTCGACTGACCCCTGGCTGGCGATATAGGCCAACACGGACTCGATGTCCTGATCGCTTAACACGCTGCCCCATGCCGGCATGTCGCTGACATAACACTAATTTGGATGACTAGCCTCGTGTTAACTTCTAACTGTAATTGCCCTTCGACTATTCATAATGTCGTCTGCCATTGCAGTTAACCTACCCGACATATTAATATTCACGCTGCCTGATTCACAGGCAATCACCGTCAAAAGAAAAAGCCCTCTCGGCTCTGATGAATCAAGAGATTATGTGTCTCCATCAAAAAAAGAAAAGACATTTATCAACGGAATCGCCGCAACTTGAATATAATTAATTTGACTTTAGGCTACTGAGAAGTCGAACCTTAACTTTGCGGTCTAGGGCTAAAGTTAAACCACAACCTCTCAGGTTTAAACTAAGCGTGAATCAACACCATCTCTTCTTCAGCGACACGCTCACCGATAGAGACACGCTGACAATGATGGCTGCCTCGCGCTTTGAGAATATCTATATCAAGGCCACCTTCTTGTCTTATACTCAGTTGCAAGCGCAGTGCTGCCCAGGTGCTTTGTCGTATTGCACAATCATCTGTAGTCATACGATACAAACCTAATAATGACTCGCCTTCTCTGGCGGCCACTTGTAAACGACGCACTGCGCTATCACTCAAGCCGCCACGCTGAGTACCTGGCCACCACAACGCCATACCACATTCTCGATTGCGCAAAGCTTTTTCTAAGGCCCATTGCGTGTCTTGTTCATCATCGAGTGACAACCAGCGAACGTATTCCAAATCGACTCCAGCATTGGCTAATGCGGGCGCATAAGACATATAAGGTGGATTAGCAATAATGACGTAGCGTTGCTCTTGCGTCATACGCTTAATCACTGGCAACCAGATACTAAGTTCGCCTACTCCCATACCAGGAATCATTAGCTCGACAACTGCACCAGGTGGCCAACCACCTGTTGGCAGGGCTTCATCTAATTCATCAAAGCCTGTGCTTAAACTCCGTACGTGGCCACTATAGTTTTGTCCACGCCATAATGAAGGTGTTGCATTCAATAGGCTTTCTAATTCACTGGTCATCATAACGTCACCTGCCTGTCTTAATGTCATTGTCTGATTAGGCCAACCATACGGCCTTCTATTGCGAAAAA
>JAJRWO010000053.1 GCA_024276775.1 Gammaproteobacteria bacterium
GCCACCAAAACAGGTGCGGATTTTAGTGCCTTCATAGGATCAAGTTGTTTTTCACTCGCCAATGAATGCTTAATTAAGCAGGGTAAGCCGCCTGTTGATTGGTCATTAGAAAGGCATTTATCCTTTGCATAAAAAACTCGCCAGATTTTTTGTTTCGGATAAACGTCCTGAGGGCACGATGAGTCTGCCTGAAGTATACGGTTTTTTGTTCACTGTTTATGCTACGCCTGAACCTGTAGCAGGTGAATGAGATAGTTCTGCTCTCTAAACAGTGACTATATTATAATCATGCGCCTGGATAAATTTGTCAGCCAAAGCCTCGCTATTACACGTAAACAGACAAAGCAGGTTTTGCACCAACAATTAATTAAGGTTGATGACGTGGTTGTGTCTAGGGCTGATCGGCACATCAAACTTGGGGTCAGGGTTACCTATGCCGGCCGTGTATTGCCGATGCCCGGGCCGCTTTATTTTATGCTGAATAAGCCAGATGGTTATATCTGCGCCACCAAAGATAGTCGTCACCCTACGGTGCTGGATTTGATTGACGAGCCACGCGTGTTCACTCTGCATCCGGTGGGCCGACTTGATATTGATACCACCGGTTTGGTGCTGTTAACCGATGATGGTAAATGGAGTCACGGTATTACATCGCCGAAACGGCAAAAAATAAAACGCTATCTTGTACGATTGGCAGAGCCTCTGGCCAGTGGGGTTGAACAACAATTTGAGGCAGGCATTATGCTTGATGGTGAAAAGAAGCCAACCTTGCCAGCACAACTCAAACGCATCAGTGCCACTGAGGTTGAAATTTGTATTCAGGAGGGGCGCTATCATCAGGTTAAGCGCATGTTTGCAGCGGTGGGGAATGCGGTCACCGTGCTGCATCGACAGGCTATTGGCCCTGTCAGTCTTGATGATGACTTGCCCATTGGCGCTTACCGTGCGCTAAGTGAGACGGAAGTGGCATCGTTACGATGAGCCGTGATAATGCTCTAACCCTATTGTTGGACATGCTGCGCAGTGAGTATGAACCCAGCTTGTGGATTGCTGATGAACATGTTGCAGGTATTCAAATCGCTGTTAATCCAGCCCTTGAAGTGCTGAGTAATCGGTTTGATGTGGCTGAAGCATTATCCAAGCAAGGTTGGCGGAGTGGCTTTTCTGATCTTGATTTCAGTCATATAACCGATGGAACCTTAACGTCAGTCTATTTTCGTTTGGCCAAAGAAAAGCCCATGGTCAACCACGTTATCAATCAGGCCGCCAGGGTTTTAAAAACAGGCGGGCGTCTAATGATCAGTGGCGACAAACAGCAGGGTATCAAGACCTATGCCAAGAAAGCAGGGCAATGCCTGGTAGGTCAGGTAGAAATAAAAAAACATGGCAACCACTATCTCGCCAGCATCACCCGCAGCCAGCAACCGGCCGTATTGCTTGATGAACAAAACTACCCGGTATTGCGTACAGCGCTGGGCTATAAGGGAATGGGTATTTCCAGCAAGCCGGGCCAGTTTGGTTGGAACAAACTGGATAAAGGCAGTCTTCTGCTGGCACAGCAATTGAATGAAAACCCAATCAACCGGCCTGGAACGATTCTTGATTTGGGCTGCGGTTATGGACTTTTATCATTGCTTGCTCATGGTTGGTGGCCGGACGCTGAAATCACGGCTACAGATAATAATGCTGCTGCACTGAGCAGTTGCCAACAAAACTTTACCCAGCATGGAATCACAGGCAGCGTGATCGCTGATAATTGTGCGTCGAGTATCACTAAAAGACATGACCTTGTACTCTGCAACCCGCCATTTCACCAAGGCTTTGTTGTTGAACATGATCTCACTGAACAATTTATAGCCACTGCGTTCCGATTATGTAAACCAACCGGTTGCGCATTGTTTGTTGTTAATGCCTTTATCCCTCTGGAGCGAATTGCCAAACAATATTTTAAACAGCAGCAACTGCTGGATAATGATGGCCAGTTTAAACTTTTCAAGTTACACGGCTAAAAAATGCCAAGCAATTATTCGTTGAACGAATTCCAGCTGACTGTCAGGCATAAAAAAAGCGAACCCCCAAATGGGGTTCGCTTTCGAGCCGATAATTCCGGGGCAGTGCAGTTTGGCCGTTTTTTATCGGTGTTTCAATTAATTGCTTGATGACTTTGAATCGTCGTTGTCATCGCTTTTATAGATTTGGACTACCAGAAAAATCATCAGGGCGCCAACAACAATTGATACGCCAATCACCATGTTGGTAATAAATTCTATAGATAGCATGTGTGGGTTCCTCCCGTTTGATGATGTTTATCTCGTCCATCTTATCACTATCATAAGGATTTATGGCAAGCCTTTAATAATTGTTTTTCAGTGTCAGGTTGAAGGTGAGGTCAGGGGTGGTGTCGGTAAACAGGTTTTCACCCACGCCTATATCCAAGCGAGTTGTGTGGTTAAAGTGGATTGAGCCCCCTAGGATTAATTGAATGGTATTACTGCCAAGCTGGCTCAGGCGGCTGTTGTAAATGCGGCTGTGAAAATCCAGTTGGGCCTTTAGGTCGATTAGCCGGTGTTTATTCCAGATGAGGCCGGTGCTGCCAAAACCAATCAGTCTGTTTTGCATATTACTCAATACACCGCCTTTGCCCAGATAAAGCAGTCCGGCATTGGCAAAGCGGGTGAGTTGGAGTGGGCTGAGCCAGTTTCTTTTGATATGAGCAACCGAGACCGATAGATCGGTGGCACCGCTGCCGCGGAGTTGCCCGGCGTCGCCAGTGGGCAGTTTCAGGCTGAGGTGTAGACTAAGGGCGCTGTTGGTGGTTTTTTGCAGTTGTTTGGCAGCAAACAGGCGGATGTCGCCTATGCCCTGGGTGTTGTTGATGATGGTGATTGTTGGCTTGCCATTGAGGCTGTATTGGTAGTTCAGGCGGTTGTTAGGAGTTTTGTTGCGTTTGCTGTTGGTCAGGCCAAGGGCGTCGTGCCAGTCTTCGATAAAGTTATCCAGAAAACCACGACGATGGGCGATCAATGGGATTTCCACGCCGATCTCGGTGTTGTGGCTAAGGCCGCGACGATAAATATAGGTTAGGCGATAGGTTTCTCCGTCAAGGCTAATGGACTCATTGTTTTGTTTGACCAGCACGGAGTTGTTGATGACGTCGAGGCTGATGGCGCTGGCATGTTGGTCTTGCGTTTTTAGTTCGGCGGGTTCTGTGGCTGGCAGGCCATAAACAAGGATAAATGGATTAAGGTTCTTGGTTGAAAACGGTGTGGCATTATTGCTGCCGTTAGCCGCTGTGGTGAGGAGTGCGGTGCCAATGAAGACAATGAATAGGTTTAGCTGTTTGAACATTTGCTGGCTTTTCCAACAGTATATGGCCTGAAAGAGGCGTAGGATACTGTTTTTGAGTGTTGAATTCTATGTTCGATGGCAGGGGCAAATGAGATGGTTGTCGATATGGTCATAGCAACCAACCACAGGGGTGTCATTGTGAGTACGAGCACTTACAGGGTTCAGGTGTAAAGCTGAAGAATAATTTACGATGACGGATGATAGATATATAAATAAATCGTAAAATGCCAAACGGGGGTTACCATGAGTGATGAGCTGAAAAAGATTTTATATGTTGAAGATGACCCTGATATTCAGGCCGTTGCTAAAATTGCTCTGGAGGCTGTAGGCGGTTTTGAGCTAAAAATTTGCAGCAGTGGTGATGAGGCAATTGCGATAGCGCTTGCATTTGCTCCTGATTTATTGTTGCTGGATGTGATGATGCCGGGCATGGACGGGCCAATGACCTTGGCCGAATTGCGTAAATTATCAGGCCTGGAAAATACGCCAATTATCTTTATGACAGCCAAGGTGCAATCGCAAGAGGTAGAGTATTTTAAATTACTCGGTGCGGTGGAGGTGATTGCCAAGCCATTCGATCCTATGGGGCTGGCTGATCAGGTACGCGAGGTCTGGAGCAAAGCCTGAATCAGGCCGCAGGAGTGGTATGTGTGAAGATTGGTGTGCCCGGTGCGTTGCCTAGTTATGCGGCTCCCAAACTGGTCAGTCGTGAGCGGTGATTGTCGATCTTGCCATTGATCAGGGAGGGTGTATCGAAACATCGAAGCCGACGTTGCACTCCAGTCCTATGTATGTGGGTGAAGGCGTGGTGCATTGCTACGTGACCAATATGCCGGGTGCTTGCGCCCGCACTGCCACCATGGCCAATGAATTGGGTGACGATTATGTGGTTGCTGAGACGCTATTTTGAGTTGAAGCAAATGTTTCAAAGAGGAAGATTAAGTGAAAAATAGAGAAGCGGCAATGCAGTTGAATAGCATTGTTGATTTTGTGCGTTGGGGTGCCAGCCATTTCAATGAGGCTAAATTGTATTTTGGTCATGGTAGCAACAATGCTGTCGATGAGGCTCTGTTTCTGACGCTTCATGCCTTGCACTTAACGCCACCGCTGGCACCTGAACTGCATCATGCCTGTCTGACGGATGCTGAGAAAGAGGCAGTGTTGAGCTTGTTTCAGCGTCGCATCGATGAGCGTTTGCCGGTGCCCTATCTAACTAATGAGGCCTGGTTTTGCGGTTTGGGATTTTATGTCGATGAACGAGTGTTGGTGCCGCGTTCGCCAATTGCCGAGCTTATCGAGCAGCGTTTTACGCCTTGGGTGGATGCCGAGTGCACTGAAAATATTCTGGATTTATGCAGCGGCAGCGGTTGTATCGCCATTGCCTGTGCCTTGGCCTTTCCTTGGGCCGAGGTCGATGCGGCGGATATTTCTGTCGAGGCACTGGAGGTGGCTCAGATTAATATTGAGCGTCACCAAATGCAGCGGCAGGTACGGGCAATTCATTCTGATTTGTTTAATGGTCTGTCGGCCAAAGGCTATGATCTGATCGTTTCAAACCCACCCTACGTTGATGCCGAAGACATGGCGGCGCTGCCGCAGGAATTCCAAAAAGAACCTGAATTAGGGCTGGCGGCAGGTGATAATGGTCTGGGCTTGGTGTTACATATTTTGGCCCAGGCGTCTGATTATTTGACCTCGCACGGCGTGCTAATAGTGGAGGTGGGGAACAGCGATGAAGCTTTAGTAGAGCGATTCCCTGAGGTGCCATTTGAGTGGTTGGGGTTTGAACGGGGTGGCCATGGTGTGTTTTTGATTCAGGCCGAAACCCTGTTGGAGCATCGTCAGTTGTTTCAAAAAGCCAGTGAGGCAGTATTTTCCAATCCAGAAATGAGGCTGAAGGGGAGGTGTTTTAGGCCCTTATCTTGAGTCGCTCATGGAGTTGTTTAAATAAGTGATCTCGGGCTGAATTCAGTTGTTCAGCGGCTTCATTGTCCGTCATTTCAGCGGCAAATGCATCCAGCTTTTTAAACGTGA
>JAJRWO010000054.1 GCA_024276775.1 Gammaproteobacteria bacterium
CCAAGGCATGGCCAAAAAAATCAAGATGGACATGGCCATGGCAACCACACCCCCTAACGGGTCTGGAATGGAGCGTAAGATGGCGTAAAACGGCAGGAAGTACCATTCCGGTACAATATGCGCCGGGGTCACCATCGGGTTGGCTGGCACATTATTTTCTGGCACAATCCAAAACTCAGGCGCAAAAAATACAAAGCCAAAAAAGATAATCAGAAATACACCCAGGCCAAACAAATCCTTGATGGTAAAGTAAGGATGGAATGGAATATTGTCCTTGGCATGCAGCGTAATGCCGGACGGGTTGGAACTCTTAACCCAGTGCAGCGCTACCAGATGGATGGCAACGGCGACACAAATAATGAACGGAAATAAATAGTGTAAGGCAAAAAAGCGCGTTAAGGTGGCATCACCTACCACAAAATCACCACGCAGCCAGATAACGACCTCTTCGCCAATAAATGGCGTCACACCAAACAGGGCTGTAATCACCTGCGCACCCCAATAAGACATTTGTCCCCAGGGTAGCAAGTAACCCATAAAGGCAGTCGCCATCAGTAGCAGCAATAACAGCAGCCCCGTCCACCAGAGCAGCTCACGCGGGCGTCGATATGAACCGTAATATAGCGTTCGACCAATATGAATAAAGATTAACGCAAAAAAAGCCGATGCACCGGTGGAATGCAGATAGCGAATCAACCAGCCGTAGTTCACTTCACGCATAATATGCTGAATGGAATCAAAGGCCAGGTTCACATCGGCCTTGTAGTGCATGGCCAGAAAGATACCACTGACCAACTGCACGACTAAAACAAACATCGCCAGGAAGCCAAAGCTCCACATGTAATTCAGATTGCGCGGAACCGGATATTCGGTTAGCTCATGCTTGATCATCTCATCAAGCGGAAAACGCTCATCGACCCAGGAAAATATTTTTTTAATCACGACTTAGTCCTCCTAAACCTTTTGACCAACAATGATTGTCTTTTCATCGACAAATTCATAATGGGGCACGATTAAATTCTTAGGTGCAGGGCCACGAAGAACACGACCACTATTATCATAAATACTGCCGTGACAAGGACAAATCCAACCGTCATCATTGCGGTTGGGGACACAGCCCAAATGAGTACAAAGACCAACCACCACCAACCATTCCGGTTTCTGAATACGGTCGGCATCGGCCTGCGGATCAATCTCGGTGGAAACATCCTGCATATCAGCAACTATTTCATCGCGGCGATGGGTGACAAATACTGGCTTGCCCTGCCACTCAATAGTATGGGTTTTGCCTTTAGGAATAGAGGCCAAATCAACCAACGAGGTCGATTTCACTTTCACATCTTTACTGGGATTCATGCTGCTGACAAACGGGATGCAAGCACCCACCACGCCGACAGCACCGACAGCCATGGTCACTTTACCCAGAAAGTCACGACGTTCAGGACTGTCCAGATTTTTATCATTCGCCATCTCTACAGCCCCTGAGTTGTTATTTGCACAAAATTATTTCGGTACGAATTACCACGCTCTCTTTTCTTAAACGATTGAGTCGTTTTTACCGGCTATCAAACATCATATCCTATTTAATCAGAATGCCAGCAATAGCAGCACGGCTCCCAGCAGTAACCGATAAACCACAAACGGCATCATGCCAATGCGCTCCAGCAGTTTGAGAAAGACATGAATACAAAGATAGGCGCTGACACCAGAGATGACCGCCCCGAGAATCATCGCCGACCAATCCACCCGCCCTTCAGATGAAGCCAACTCCAGACTTTTCAGTCCACCAGCTAACAGAATGACAGGAATCGATAACAGAAAAGAAAACCGTGCTGCTGCCTCACGAGTCAGCCCCAGCATCAACGCTGCCGTCATGGTAATACCGGATCGTGACGTACCGGGGATCAGGGCAATGGCCTGGGCACAGCCAATAATCAAAATATCTTTCCAACCGATAGAATGTTCGCTGCGCTGGCGCTTGCCGGTCTTGTCACTCCAACCCAGCAAAATACCAAAAACGATCGTTGTGGTGGCAATCACCAGGGTCGAACGCAGGTGGTCTTCAATCAAGTCGCCAAACAACAAACCTGCCAAGCCCACCGGAATGGTCCCCAGCCCCACCGCCCAAGCCAGCCGGCTATCACCCACTGTTTTTCGCTGCACCAGTGAAGCCACCCAATCACGCATCATCAGCTGCAAATTTTTACGAAAATAGGCCACCACCGCCGCCAAGGTGCCCACATGCACGGCAACGTCAAAGGCCAGCCCCTGGTCCTGCCAACCGGCAATCATCGGCACAAAAATCAAATGCGCTGAACTGGAAACAGGCAGAAACTCTGTTAGTCCCTGCAAAATCGCCAACACAAAAATCTGAAAAATATCCATCACCTGCCCCTATCAAAACGTGCCGCCATTCTACCGCCCCAAAGCCGATACGTCTTGTCCCATGCATAGCATCCAAAGTCACCGTATAATGTCGCCACAGCAACAATTACCGAATCAAACTCAGCAATAGAAGAAGGACCCAGCAGCATGTCATTGCCCTCGATCGAACAGCGCATCGCCCTGGAAATCAACGCCAAAGAGGCACAGATCATCGCTGCCATCGGCCTGCTTGACGAAGGTGCCACCGTGCCCTTTATTTCGCGTTACCGTAAAGAGGTGACCGGCAGCCTGGACGATATCCAGCTACGCACCTTGGAAGAACGTCTTGGCTATCTGCGTGAACTGGAAGAACGCCGCATCGCAGTCATAAAAACCATCGACGAGCAAGGCAAGCTGACCGCGCCATTAAAAGCCCACATTATGGCTGCCGAGACCAAGACCCGCCTTGAAGATCTCTACCTGCCTTATAAAGTAAAACGCCGCACCAAAGCCCAGATTGCTCGTGAAGCAGGACTGGAGCCACTGGCCGATACTCTGTTTAATGACCCAAACCGCGATCCGGAAACAGAAGCTGCCAAATTCCTCAATTCGAACGCCGAGATCAACGATACTGCCGCCGCACTTGACGGTGCCCGCCAGATTTTGATGGAACGCTTTGCCGAGGATGCCGAGCTGGTGGGCGAACTGCGTGCCTATGCCTGGGACAACGGCCAACTGTTGTCCACCGTCATCGCCGGTAAAGAAAACGAAGCCATCAAATTCTCAGACTATTTCGATAAAGCCGAGCCAATCAAAGCCGTTCCCTCACACCGTGCCCTGGCCATGTTTCGAGGCCGCAGCGAAGGTTTTCTCAGTCTGTCACTGGCACTGCAGAGGCCAGCGCCCACCGTACCCCTGGCATGGGTGAAAACATGATTGCCCGCCGTTTTGGCATCAAAAATGAAGACCGTCCAGCAGATAAGTGGCTGCAAGACAGCGTGCATTGGGCCTGGCGTGTAAAGCTGGCCATGCACATTGACATGGACCTGAAAAAACAACTACGCGAAGCCGCCGAACTGGAGGCCATCAAGGTCTTTGCCCACAATCTAAAAGACCTGTTGCTGGCAGCCCCCGCCGGGCCACGAGCCACCCTGGGACTTGATCCGAGCCTGCGCACCGGCGTCAAGGTCGCCGTCGTCAACCACACCGGCAAGCTGGTGGATTATGCCACCATCTATCCACATCAACCCAAAAATCAGTGGGATCAAGCCATCCACGTCCTTGGCCAGCTATGCAAAAAACACAATGTCGACCTGATCAGCATTGGCAACGGCACCGCCTCACGCGAAACCGACAAGTTGTCCGCTGACCTGATTAAGCTGCACAAAGAAC
>JAJRWO010000055.1 GCA_024276775.1 Gammaproteobacteria bacterium
AGCACATCACTGAACCCTATCAAAACGAACCCAAAATGATTAAGGCGCTGGCCATTGCTCGCCGAGGTCTGAATAAAGAATTAAATAAACTCAAGGAGATAATCTGATGGCGGCAGCAGCAAAGACAAAGCCAGATTTTGTCGCACTCTATGGTCATTTTGATGCGTTAAAAAAGCGGGTGAGTGGCTTGGAAGCAGAGTTAAAAAAGGCGGCTACGCCGGAGGCCCTGATCGAGATTCCTTCGTTCTACCGTTTGATGGTGGGCACAGGAACCCATGCGGGTTGGCAACGGGTCGCCTTTTTTCTGCCTTATGTGGCGCATAAAAAAGGAGCAGACTCGATGGGTAAACAACTGGCTAAAGGCGGTGTGAGTGAAATGCGGTTATTTCAAATTATTCGTTCAGATTCGCCTAATGACATTGTTCAACTGCGTCGCTTGGTTCAGCAGGTCAAACCCACCGTAGATTGGCAATATTTTGGTAAGACCCTGTATTACTGGGACGACGATAATCGAAACAAACGCCAACTGCTTGAAGACTACTTTTTGGCATTCGGCAAATAACATCACAAGGAAAATATCATGAGTGAAAAGAATTTTATCAATATCCATGTCCTGATTTCACACAATCCATCGTGCCTAAATCGCGATGACATGAACATGCAAAAATCAGCCATTTTTGGTGGCAAGCGCCGGGTACGTATCTCAAGCCAGAGCTTGAAGCGGGCGATGCGAACAAGTGAGTATTACGCCGAAAATTTGGGACAGCCCAGCACCCGAACCAAAAAACTGAATGATGTGGTTGCAGCAATGCAATCTGCATTGGGAGAACGATTTTCTAACGAAACAATCACTAAAGCAGTCGAATGGATTTCAGGTAAATCAGATATCAATGCTGATGTGACGGATGATGCTGTGGCACCTTGGGTGGTTGATGAAGTGGCCTACATCTGCCAGGAAATTCAGGCAGGTGAAGCGGATGAACTTGATCCGAAAAAGTTAGAGAAAAAAATCAAAAAAGATTCAACGGGTTTACGCCAAGCCATTGGCCAAGCGTTGGATGTCGCTCTGTCCGGCCGAATGGCAACCTCGGGTTTGATGAGTGAAGTGGGCAAAGTTGATGGTGCGATGGCCCTAGCCCACACCATCACCACCCATGCTGTAGATGCTGATATCGATTGGTTTACAGCCGTTGATGATTTTCAGGCATTGGGTTCAGGGCATCTGGATACACAAGAGTTAAGTTCTGGTGTTTTCTATCGCTATGCCAGCCTTAATGTGCAGCAACTGCAAGCTAATTTAGGCGGTGCCAGTCGTGAGCGTGTTTTGGAGATAGCCGCTCACCTTGTGCACATGCTATCGACCATCGTGCCGACCGCCAAACAACAAAGCACCGCCGCTTACAACCTGGCTGATTTAGCGATGGTGAGTTTCAGCGATATGCCCATCTCCTTGGCCAACGCCTTTGAAAAACCGATTGAAGCCAAACACAGCAGCGGTTTTTTAAAACCATCGATTGATGGTCTATTGGATTATTGGCAAAAGGTACACAAAGGCTATGGGCTTGATGAAAACGTATCATTATTTACGTTGGCGGATTTATCAGGTGGCGAAGGGCTGGCATTGGCTGAGAGTTTACCCGCACTGGAAAGCTGGGTGAAAAATGATGGCAAGGAGTAAATACGATGAAAGAGTATCTTATTCTTAAACTCGAAGGCCCGTTGCAGGCTTGGGGCGGACACACCTTTGAAGGTAGGCGGCCCAGTGAATTGTTTCCTAGCCGCAGCGGGTTATTGGGTTTGCTAGCTGCTTGTTTGGGCATCGATCGAGTAGATGCAGAGAAACAGCAGGCCTTGGCTTCCAGCGTGTTGTTTGCCGTTCGTGTGGATTGCCCGCCGATTAAAATGGTCGACTACCATACGGTGAAAAATGCCCGTAAAGAGTATCAAGGACTTAAGTCAAACGAGACAATTCAGACCTGGCGCGAGTATCTGCAAGATGCCAAATACACGGTCGCTATTTGGTTAAGCGAGTCGGCAACGATTTCATTAGCAGCGCTTATTGATGCGATCAAAAAACCCGTTTACACCCCCACACTTGGGCGGCGTTCATGTCCGATTACGCGGCCACTATTTGCGGACAAATTCAGCGCGGTAAACGAACACGAAGCACTTGCCTTGATTGGCCCAGAAGGTGGTACTGTTTATAGCGACTCGATTGATGAGTCGAAACCAAAACTACAGATTCGGGATGTGCCTATCAGTGGTCGGAAGCGTCAGTTTGCCACTCGCCAAGTCTCAATTCATGTGGGCAGTGGAGGTGATTATGTATCTTAGTCGAATCTTTGTTTCGTGGCCGAAGTCAAAAAACGTCTACACCCTGCATCAATCATTGTGGCAACTTTTTCCAGATAGGCCTAATGAAAAGAGAGATTTTCTTTTTCGGGTTGAGCAGGAGAAAACCGGCGTAGGCGCTTCTGTTTTGATGCAGTCTCAGCAAGAACCAGCGGCAGATATTGAATCTGTGGAGCTTAAGGCGAAACGGGATTATTCCTTGAACCTACAAAAAGGACAACGCTTACGTTTTTTACTCAAAGCAAATCCCGTCAAAACAATTAAAGATGAAAAGGGGCGTAAAAATAGCAAGGGTGAAATTAAAAAATGCAGGGTGCCATTAATCAAGGAAGAGGAGCAGTTGCAATGGTTAGCGCGGCGGATAGAAGGCGTTGCTACTTTGGAGGAGGTACAGATCAGTCCGTGTTTGCCATTATATTTCCGCAAACACGGACAGGCAGGAAAAGTGGTGCCGCTTAAATTTGAAGGTGTGATGTCGGTCATGGATTCTGCTGCGCTTAGCGCATTGCTTGAAAATGGCATGGGGCCAGCGAAAGCGTTGGGGTGTGGGATGTTGTCTTTGGCATCTGTTTGCTAACGTTTGTAACGATTAATCCGATCAAAGGGACTTTTTTGGTGTAAATAGACGTTTCTTGCCATTTGTAGCTATAAAAGCTACGATCGTAGCAATAAAGACTACAAAAGAGGTGTGCAGTGTCTAATTTAGCATCACTGTTATTTAAGGGTTATCGACGACGTGTATTGGGTTTACTGCTGTTACATCCGGGGCAAAGCTACCATGTGCGTGAGATTGCACGGTTGACGGGCACGGTGGCGGGCACTTTGCACAAAGAGTTAACGAAACTCTCGGAAGTAGGGGTGCTGCATAAGGAGACAAGGGGAAACCAGGTTTTTTATAGCGCTAATCGTGATTGCCTAATTTTTCCTGAGCTGGCGAGTATTTTGCGTAAGACCTCTGGCCTGGTGGATGTATTGGTGGATGCGCTGGCACCGTTGAGTGAACACATCAAGCTGGCCTTTGTATTTGGTTCTATGGCCAGTGGCAAAGAGACCAGCGGCAGTGATGTCGATGTAATGTTGGTGGGTGACGTTGTATACAGTCAAGTGGTCAAGGCGCTTTATCCTACGCAGGAAACATTGGGGCGTGAGGTAAATCCAAAAGTATTTAGCGAAAAGGAGTGGGCACAGATGCGGGTTGACAAGAGTGCGTTTGTTAATGAACTACTGATGAAACCAAAATTGTTTGTGGTGGGGTCTAGTGATGAGCTTGGATAATTTGGTCGGCATCTCTTTAGAAAAAATTGAATCGGATCAGCAAACTATCGCCAGGCTATTACAGGCCGCTGAGCGTAATATCAAAGATGCGCATGTGAGTGAAGTCAGTCAAGAAAATCGTTTTGATGCCGCTTATAAAGCCATTATGCAGTTAGCAAATCTTTCGTTACAGGCGAATGGATACCGCACACTAACGAGTAAACCTGGACACCATCAGACTATGTTGCAATTATTGGTAAAAACGATTGGCCTTGATAGCAACACAATGGTGATACTCGATGCTTTGCGAAAACAACGTAATGTTGCAGATTATTCAGGCGATATCATTTCTGAAACGATGATGAACGAATGCATCATGCAATCGGAAAAATTATTGTCGGTCACTAAAAAATGGCTGGCGAAAAATAATGTCTGAGCCGCTACTGATGACGACGATAAAGGCTGCGTAAACAGGAAATACTGATGCTACCACCTCTCAAACCTATCCCTATGAAAGACCGTGTTTCAATGGTTTTTCTTGATCGCGGCCAAGTCGACATGCTTGACGGTGCATTTGTCTTGGTGGATAAAAATGGCGTGCGTACCCACATCCCCGTTGGCTCTGTTGCCTGCATCATGCTGGAGCCAGGCACGCGGGTATCTCATGCAGCAATCAAACTGGCGGCAACGGTGGGCACGCTGATGGTGTGGGTGGGTGAGGCTGGCGTACGTTTGTATGCCTCTGGCCAACCGGGTGGGGCGCGGTCAGACCGTCTATTATACCAAGCCAAGCTAGCGTTAGATGATGAGCTACGGCTTAAGGTCGTTCGTAAAATGTTCGCATTACGATTTGGCGAAGAAGCGCCTTCACGGCGCAGCATTGATCAACTGCGTGGTATTGAAGGAGCGCGGGTGCGTAAAACGTATGAACTATTGGCCAAGCGTCATGGTATTCAATGGCATGGTCGCCGTTACGACCCAAAAGACTGGCAAAAGGGAGATGTTGTTAATCAATGTATTAGTGCCGCCACTTCTTGTTTGTACGGTATATCAGAAGCAGCAATTCTTGCAGCAGGCTAC
>JAJRWO010000056.1 GCA_024276775.1 Gammaproteobacteria bacterium
AACGAATACCGATTGAAGGAAAGTTTGGTCAAGGTAAAAATGGTTATGGTTTAAACAAGATTAAGGCGAAGACAGCGAGGACTTCATATGCGTGGATTAACAGCATCTTCTTTGTGATGAATCTGTTGGTTTTAGTCAAGGCTTTTCATTTGCTTGGGTTTATTCATCGCATAACTGAATGGCCCTGGGTGTTGATTTGTAAAAACGGGGATAAATGGCTGGAGCAGGTTTACTGCCAGCCGGTTGATGACATCAAAGATGATTGCGTCTCATGACTTTTTGAGGAGGCTCTATTTTATATATTGGGTAACGAGAAAAATGGTCTGCCAGCCCCCATTTTGACGGCCTGTCATGAAATTGTTCAATTGCCAGGTTCATTTAGCCTGAATGTTGCTGTTGCCGGTAGTGTTGTGCTTTATGATCGGGTCGCCAAAAGTGAGCGCACTTTGCCGGGCTGATTGATGGGGCTCAGTTCGCGGGTCAAAACTATGCGCTTTAGTGCAAGGCTTGAGCGGCTACGCATCTGTATTTTGATGGAAAAAACAATCTCTGATCTGTGGATCGTATTAACATGGAAACCCACCGCCATTTAAGGGGTGAAGTCAGCAGTGCCTCCCTGTGTCAGAATCAAGTGCGCCAACAGAACGCCCCGTCGAGACGGGTTGTAAAAGGCATCATTACCCCGTGATGCGTTGGCGACGGCCTTTGCGGCTTCGGTATCGCAGTGTTTGATGTGCTGTTGCATTGATCAAGCGATAAATGCATGGCCAGTAAAAAGCAGGAAAGTTGACATAAATTAAAGTATTTTGCCAAAGTGCAGAAGTATAGGGGATGAAGTTAAGGATATTAGGCAGTGATGGTGGGATAGGCATGGGGTTGAGGACAACTTCGATGCTTGTGGATGAAGATATTCTCATCGACTGTGGCAGTGGTGTTGGCGATCTGACGCGGGAGCAAATGGCCAAGATTCGTCATGTTTTTTTGACGCACTCACACTTGGATCATGTGGCATTTTTGCCGTTGTTGGTCGATAGTATTTTTGAACGCATTGATCAGCCCATTGCTGTGCATGCTTTGCCAGCCACCATTCAGGCGCTGAAGGAGCACATATTTAACTGGGCTATCTGGCCTGATTTTGCCCGGCTACCCGTGGCTAATAAACCAGTAATGATCTACATGGAGCACAATGCCGGGGATATCTGTGTTGTTGATGGTCGCAAGATAAAATCGATTTCAATGAATCATATTGTTCCAACGGTTGGTTACCGGGTGGAATCCGCTGCTGGGGCATCTTTCGCTTTCACTGGCGATACGACGACTAACAATACCTTCTGGGATGAACTGAATCGTTATCCGCGTCTGGATTTACTGTTGCTGGAGGTGGCCTTTAGCAATGCTTACGAAGAATTGAGCAATACTGCGCGTCACTATTGCCCTAATACTGTGGTGGCAGACCTAATCAAGCTCAAACTTGATCCTGAAATTTATCTGACTCATCATAAACCAGAAGAAAGTAATACCATCATTGCTGAGATTAAACAGTCGCTGCCCGACCGGAACATCAAACAGCTGCATAATAATCAAACCTTTTCGTTATAATAGCTCTTTTTGGGCTAAGCATTCATTGCTGTAACCATATTGGGTATTCAAAATGTTTGAGAATCTGACAGATCGCTTAGCGCGTACGGTTCGTGATTTACGCGGACGGGGGCGTTTAACCGACGATAATATTAAAGATGCTCTGCGCGAAGTGCGCATGGCCCTGCTAGAGGCGGATGTTTCGCTGCCGGTAGTGCGTCAGTTTATTGAGCAGATTAAAGAAAAGGCTGTCGGTCAGGATGTAATGAAGAGCCTGACTCCGGGGCAAGCACTGGTTAAGGTGGTCAACGATCAGTTGGTAGAACTGATGGGTGAGGCTAATGAAGAGCTGGCCTTGAACGCTGCGCCACCGGCAGTGGTGATGATGGCTGGTCTGCAGGGGTCGGGTAAAACCACTACCGTGGCCAAGCTATCTCGCTGGCTTAAAGAGCGCAAAAAGAAGTCTGTGCTGGTGGTCAGTTGTGATGTCTACCGCCCTGCGGCGATTGACCAGCTTGAAATCTTGGCCAAGGAAGTGGATGTCAACTTTTTCCCCAGCAGCATCGACCAAGACCCCGTGGCGATTGCCCGTGCCGCGCTGGATCATGCGCGTAAGCAATTTATCGACGTCGTCATTGTTGATACCGCCGGTCGTTTGCATATCGATGAGGAGATGATGGGCGAGATCAAACGCCTGCATGCGGCCATTAATCCGATCGAAACTCTATTTGTGGTCGATAGTATGACCGGTCAGGATGCCGCCAATACGGCTAAAGCTTTTAACGATGCCTTGCCACTGACGGGTGTCGTTTTGACCAAGACCGATGGTGATGCCCGTGGCGGTGCGGCGTTGTCGATACGCCAAATTACCGGTAAACCGATCAAGTTTTTGGGTGTTGGCGAGAAGACCGAGGCACTGGAAGCCTTTCACCCTGACCGTCTGGCCTCGCGGATTCTGGGCATGGGTGATGTCCTGAGTTTAGTGGAGCAGGCGCAACAGACCATTGATCAGGATGAGGCAGCTAAGCTTGCCAAAAAATTTCAGAAGGGTAAAGGTTTTGACTTGGAGGATTTTCGCTCTCAGCTGCAGCAAATGTCAGAAATGGGGGGCGTTGCCTCATTAATGGATAAAATGCCGGGTATGGGCGAGATTCCCAAAGAGGCAAAAAATAAAGTTAATGATAAAGAGTTTAGTCGGATGGAGGCAATTATCGGCTCCATGACCATGAAAGAACGGCTCCGCCCTGACATCATCAAAGGCTCGCGCAAGCGCCGTATTGCTGCTGGTTCAGGGGTTGAAGTGCAGGATGTAAACCGCTTGCTGAAACAGTTTACCCAGATGCAGAAGATGATGAAAAAAATGAAAAAAGGCGGCATGGCCAAGATGATGCGCAGTATGAAAGGGCGGATGCCGCCTGGAATGATGCCTTTTTAAGTGCTAGAGGCTAGCTTTTTTCCTTAATTTGCGTAGAATATGCGGATTTTTACCGGCTGTCTAATCGTGGGCAGTTGATTTTGGAATTGTTCAAAGGATATAGACGAGATGGTTAAAATTCGTTTAGCTCGTACTGGCGCTAAAAAGCGTCCTTTTTATCACTTGGTAGTCACTGATTCGCGCAATGCGCGTGATGGTCGTTACATTGAGCGTGTTGGGTTTTTTAACCCGGTTGCCCGTGGTCAGGAAGAAAAACTGCGTATCGACACTGATCGTATTGAACATTGGATTGGCCAAGGTGCACAGACGTCTGACCGTGTTGCAAAGCTGATTGAAC
>JAJRWO010000057.1 GCA_024276775.1 Gammaproteobacteria bacterium
CCGAATTGCCCCTCCCCCATTAATGCTTCACCGCTCAGCTTTAACAGTATCCGTTTATAAACAGGTTTCGCCTTGCTGTCAGACACGAATTAAGCTCCTTTGGCTTGGGCCATCACTTCGGCAACGAAATCCTCTTCCTTCTTCTCAATGCCTTCACCCACTTCCAAACGCTCAAAAGCGGTAACAGTTGCATTTTTGGATGCCAGAAGTTTTTCAATCGTTTGATCGGGGTCTTTAACAAAGGGCTGACCCACCAGGGTAATCTCTTTCAAAAACTTATTGATACGACCAGCAACCATCTTTTCGATAATTTCATGTGGCTTGCCACTCTCAGCGGCCTGAGCTGCAAAGATCTCTTTCTCTTTTGCTATGACTTCAACAGCGACATCATCAGCGCTCACACAAACAGGCTTACTCGCAGCAATATGCATGGAGATATCCTTGGCCAAGGCTTCGTCGCCACCCGTCACGCCCGTCAAAACACCAATACGGCTGCCGTGCATGTAAACACCAACAACACCGTCTGATTCAATGCGGCTAACACGGCGAACCGTAATATTTTCACCTATCTTGGCAATCAGTTCTTTGCGGCTGTGTTCAACAGTATTGCCATCAATGCTTGATTCCAACAGCGCCTCAGCAGTACTGACACCGGAGTTCAGAGCTGTCTTTGCGACGGCTGCAGCAAAGACAGTAAAGTCATCGCCCTTAGCGACAAAATCAGTTTCACAGTTAACTTCAACCAACACCGCTTGTTTACCGTCAATGCTACGCGCCATGACGATAATACCTTCAGCAGCAACACGGCCAGACTTTTTGTCTGCCTTGGCCAAACCGCTGACGCGCATCAGTTCGATAGCGGTTTCAATATCGCCATTGGTTTCTACCAACGTTTTTTTACACTCCATCATGCCGGCGCCAGTACGCTCGCGCAGTTCTTTCACTTGCGCTGCAGTAATTGCCATTGCCTCAACCTCTCAATTGTATATTCAATTTATCTAAATTGGGCCGTCCTGGTGGACGGCCCTAAAACGTGTTCTATCAAACAAAAAAAACGTTATGCTTTAGCTGAGTCACTAGCAGGGGCGGCTACTTCAGCCACTTCAGCGACAACTGCTTCCGTCTTTTTAGTTGTAGAAGGCTCCCCTGCCTCACCCATATTTAACGCTGCGCGACTGTTGATAACAGCATCGGCAACACCCTGGGCATACAAAGAAATTGCACGTGCTGAATCGTCATTACCGGGAATCATATAATCAACAACACGAGGGTCGCTGTTAGTATCAATAATGCCAACCACTGGAATGCCCAGAGTCTTGGCTTCAGCAATGGCAATCTTTTCGTGTCCTGAATCAACCAGAAAGATAGCATCAGGCAGTGTAGGCATGTTTTTAATACCGCCCATGCTGCGCTCAAGTTTATCCTTTTCGCGCCTTAGACCCAGGGCTTCTTTTTTGTTAAAGCGATCCATGCGACCATCTTCTTCTATGGCTTCAAGTTCTTTCAAACGTTTGACAGACTGTTTGATGGTTTTAAAATTGGTTAACATACCCCCCAACCAACGATGGTTTACGTAAGGCATATCACAGCGTTCAGCTTCCTTGCGAATAACATCCTGAGCAGCACGTTTGGTGCCTACAAACAGAATTTTTCCTTTTTTGGCGGTAACACTGCCAACAAAGTTCATCGCATCATTGAACAGGGGTAAAGTCTTTTCCAGGTTGATGATATGAATCTTGTTACGATCACCAAAGATGTAGGGAGCCATTTTCGGGTTCCAGTAACGAGTTTGGTGGCCAAAGTGAACACCTGCCTCCAGCATTTGGCGCATAGAAACGTCAGACATTTAATTCTCCATTAAAATCGGGTTAAACCTCCGCACATCGCTGCAACCCAACCCCTTACTCAGGGCACCCAGGCTCAGGTAATGATGTGCGTGTGAATTCCGGCTACGGCCGGTTACGTACAATCAAGCAGACATTTTTTATCTAGCTGGCGCGCTTTATACCATAACCAAGCCATAAACTCAATTCTCAAGCTTCCGCGCCTCCCCCTCAAAAGGGCAAAAAGGTGAGAGCTGACAAGGAGATGCAAAACAGGCTACTATCTCAGAAATTGAAATTTCAGTTCACGTAACCAGAGCTTCCCCACCGCCATGCCCGTCAAAATAAAAAGCCTCGAAGAAATCGAAAAAATGCGTCTTGCCGGCCGCCTCACGGCTGATGTCTTGCATATGATTCGGCCATACATCAAGGCAGGGGTGACAACCGATGAGCTAAACCAGATTTGCCATGACTATATAGTTAATGAGCAGCAGGCTATTCCAGCACCCCTGAATTACCATGGTTTTCCAAAGTCTATTTGCACCTCCGTCAACCACCAGGTCTGCCATGGCATCCCCAGCAAAAAAGTTTTAAAAAATAGCGATATAATCAATATTGACATCACGGTTATCAAAGACGGTTACCACGGCGATAGCAGTAAGATGTTTTATGTTGGTGAGCCCAGCATTCTGGCCCGCCGCGTCAGCGAGATCAGCTATGAGTGTTTGAAACTAGGTATAGCAATGGTTAAACCGGGCACAAAACTCGGTGATATTGGTCATGCCATCCAGCAACACGCTGAAAAAATAATTTTTCTGTGGTTCGCGAATACTGTGGGCACGGCATTGGCACTGATTTCCATGAAGAGCCACAAGTTCTGCATTACGGCAAACCAGACACTGGCATTAGCCTCAAACCCGGCATGATTTTCACCATCGAGCCGATGATTAATACAGGCAAGCGTGAGGTTAAAGTGCTGCCTGATAAGTGGACCGTCGTCACTCGCGACCGTAGCCTGTCTGCTCAATGGGAACACACTATTCTGGTCACCGAAGATGGCTTTGAGGTTTTAACCAAATTGCCAGAAGACGAAATCTAACCCCTACCGTCCCAATGAATATTCCGTACTCAGAACCCATTCTGGACACCGCAGAGCTCAACAAACAACTTGCTGCTGGCAAAGCCCCTGTCCAGGCTTATCGTGACGGCCTCAACAAGGCCCACCAAACGATAAAACAGCGTTTCATTGATGGCCAGCAAGCCGCTGAGTTAGTGCATCTGCGTGCCGAGCTGATTGATCAAATTTTAAACCTGACCTGGCGGGACTATTTTTCCGCCAATGACCTCAATATTGCCTTGATCGCTGTTGGTGGCTATGGCCGTGCCGAACTTCACCCTGGCTCAGATATCGATATTCTGATTTTGCTCCGACATGATGACCACGAACATTACCGCGAGGCGCTGGAGATATTCATTATGTTTCTATGGGACATTGGCCTGGAGGTCGGCCAGAGCGTGCGCTCTATTCAGGAATGTATTGATGCCGCCCGTGACTACATCACAGTTGCCACCAACTTGATGGAAGCCCGCCCACTGATCGGGCCGCAGGATCTATTTGAAATCATGCGCCAGCAGACCGGGCCAGACAAACTTTGGACCAGCCGCGAATTTTTTGAGGCAAAATGGCAGGAACAGATCGCACGTCATGACAAGTATGACGACAGTGCGTATAACCTTGAACCCAACATCAAGGAAGGCCCGGGGGGGCTGCGTGACATGCAGATGATTGGCTGGGTGGCCAAACGCCACTTTAATGCCGAAACGCTCTACGACCTTGTCAAACACAACTTTCTCAGCGAGCAAGAACACCTGCACCTGATCGAAGCACAGAACTTTCTCTGGCAGGTTCGCTTCGGCTTGCACATCCTCACTCAACGCCATGAAGACCGTCTGCTGTTCGATTACCAGCGCAGCCTGGCAGAAATATTGGGATATCAAGACAAAAACAACAATCTCGCTGTTGAACGGTTCATGAAAGATTATTATCGTACTATCATGGACCTCAGCCTGCTGAATGAAATGTTATTACAATTGTTTCAAGAGGCCATACTCTATGCTGGCGAACTCAGTGAGCCGGTCGCCATCAACAAACGTTTCCAAATCAACAAGGGCTTTATCGAAGCCTCCAGCGAGAATATTTTCAAACGCTATCCGTTTGCCTTACTGGAAATATTTCTGCTGATGGAACAACACCCCGACATCAAAGGTGTCAGAGCATCCACCATTCGCCTGATTCGTAGCCACCGCCACCTTATTGATGACACATTTCGCAATGATTTGCGCAACCGCAGTCTGTTCATGGATATCATGCGCCAGCCTACCGGCCTCACCCACGAGCTACGTCGCATGAATCGTTACGGTATTCTTGCCAACTACATCCCCGCCTTTGGCAAGATCGTTGGCCTGATGCAATACGACCTGTTTCATATCTACACTGTCGATGAACATACCCTGATGGTGGTGCGCAACATGCGTCGTATGACGCTGGAGATTCACGCCCATGAATTGCCCTTTTGCAGCAAACTGATCAAAAAAATCCCCAAACCTGAATTACTCTACCTGGCGGGCTTATTCCATGATATTGGCAAAGGCCGTGGCGGCGATCACTCCGAACTGGGCGCAAAAGACACCATTGAATTTTGCCAACGTCACGACCTGAACAGCTACGACACCAACATCGTCGTCTGGCTGGTCAAAAACCATCTGATCATGTCCAGTACCGCACAGCGCAAAGACATTAACGACCCCGAAGTGATCGCTAAATTTGCCTCCATCGTTGGCAATTCAAACCACCTCAACTACCTTTATCTACTGACCATTGCAGACATGCGCGGCACCAACCATACCATCTACAATAGCTGGAAGGCTTCCCTGCTACAACAACTCTACAACGTCACCCGCCGCGCCTTTCGCCGTGGCCTGGAAAACCCATTGGCACAAACTGAACAGTGCGAAAACAATCAACAACAGGCGCGGGAACTACTCTCCAGACAACGCGTGTCAACTGACGCCATTGATAAGCTCTGGCACTCACTTAGCCAAGAATATTTCATCCGCCATTCAGTGGATGAAATTGTCTGGCATACCGAGGCTATTATTGTCAATGGTGGGCACGAATTCCCGCTGATTCTTGCCCAACAACACATTCAAGGTGGCGGTACCGAGATATTCATTCACATGCCGATTGCAGGCCACTTGTTTGCTGCCAGTACCGGTATCTTTGAACAACTGGGTCTTAATGTCGCAGACGCCCGTATCATCACCTCAAGCAAGGACTACGCCTTCGACACTTATGTACTCTTGGAAGAAAATGGTGGAGCCATCAGTAGCAGCCAACGAATAGAAGCGATCATCGACCGACTCAGGCATGAATTAGCACAGTCAAATTTCACCAAGAAACAAGCCAGCAGACGCACCGCACGCCAGTTAAAGCATTTCAACACTCACACCCGCGTTAGCTTCAATCAAGATGACCACAATCACCGCACCGTCATGGAGATAATCACCGCCGACCGCCCCGGCCTGCTATCAAAAATTGGCTTGGCGCTAATGGCGTGTGATGTACACCTGCAAAACGCCAAGATCACTACCGTCGGTGAGCGGGTTGAAGATGTTTTTTTTATCAGCGATCACAAGCAGCAACCCATCAAGGATGAAGCACTGCTCAGCAAGTTACGCAACAGCATTGTCGCCCTTCTTGACAACTAAATTCATGTTCAACATATTTTTTTTAAAACAACACAGCCTGCCACTAACATTAACATTGGCCGCAGTATTATTGGCTATCGCTGGCGACAATATGACCGCGCTATTGCGCTATCATGTTACCCACATAAAAGCCGGTGAAATATGGCGGCTGATCAGCGCCAACCTGGTTCATTTAGGCTGGTCACACACACTGATGAACCTGCTTGGGCTTGCGCTGATCTGGGGACTGTTCTGGCACTGTTTTTCAAATGGGCAATGGTGGTTAATTTGCCTCATCAGCAGCCTGTCGGTCAGTCTGGGGCTAATATTATTCAACCCAGAGTTGGTCTGGTATGTCGGCCTGTCCGGCGTGTTACACGGCCTGTTTGTTGCCGGTGCAATCGGTGCCATTCGTCGCGGCGATCGACGCGAAGTCATCCTGCTGATAGCGATCATCGGCAAGCTGCTATGGGAACAAGGTTTCGGGGCACTGCCCGGCTCGGTCGATATGGCCGGTGGTCCGGTGGTGGTTGACTCACACCTTTATGGTGCAATCGGCGGTGTCCTTGCCGCCCTCCTCATGAAGCCAAAAACATACTGTCAACCCGACACATTATGAGCCAATAATTGCTGAAAAGGGACATGTGACAGCGCACCAAACAGAGGATTTTTTGTGAGCTTGGCTCGACTGAGTTTGGGTGAAGTGATGCCACACAAAAATCGGGCTAAAGTATGTGAATCATGCAGCAGAGCTGTGTCAGCCTGTAAATCTAATGCTTGTTGCCAGACGCCTTCATCAATGGCAACGGCTGGATGCTGGATATCTTCGGCTGTTTTACCTTCCAGACACCAAGAGCAATGACCGCAAGGTTGATCCCTCTGATCACCAAAGTGAGTTGCCAGAAAATTGACCTGGCAGCTTTGATGGTGAGTCAACTCAAGCACTTGTTGCAAACGTTTAATTTCACTATTTTCACGCTGCAAGGCGCGTTGGTGCAGGTCTGTTGCCAGAGCATCGGTCGTCTCT
This sequence comes from Gammaproteobacteria bacterium, assembly GCA_024276775.1. Classification (GTDB taxonomy): domain Bacteria; phylum Pseudomonadota; class Gammaproteobacteria; order Tenderiales; family Tenderiaceae; genus Tenderia. Next base: position 6,598 of record JAJRWO010000057.1, read on the forward strand.
GGGCTTTTAATCCGCTGATAACGATTACGAAGCCCCGATACTTTGACTTCCAGAAGGTTTTTCTCACTTAAATAATCCAATGCACGAATGATACGATCTCGCGTTGTATTGATGGCTTCAGCCGTTTGTTCAAGATCAATATTGAACCAGATTTTTGCTTTTTGTGCCTGCCTGAAAATACTCGCAATAAACTCACGGCGTTCACCTTCAAAGCGGTTAAGAATCTCGTGTGAACTTTGCAAAGGTTTAAATTGATACGTGGAATAGAAGGGCGTTCCACCTTTCAGGTAACCATCCAGTTCCATATAAGTGAGCAGAGTACGCAAAACCAGCGGACGAATATCATGTGCCGATGAGAGCGTATATTGGCTGACGCTGAACTCATCTTCATGAGAAAATAGCTCAGTCACCAGGCTCTTGAGTGATACTAGAGAAGGCGTATCGCCGTAGATAAAATTTTCAAGAACATTCAAATCATTTGCACAAACGAAAGTTTCACAGATGGAAGGCAGCCCATCACGACCCGCACGGCCAATCTCCTGAGCGAAGTTTTCGAGGCTTTTGGGCAGATTGTAGTGATAAACGTAGCGAATATTTGATTTATCCACCCCCATACCAAAAGCGATGGTGGCGACGACGATGCCATCATCAGAGTTCATGAACCAATCTTGTGTATTGCTGCGTTGTTCACTCTTCATGCCCGCGTGATACGCACGAGCGGCAAAGCC
>JAJRWO010000058.1 GCA_024276775.1 Gammaproteobacteria bacterium
GACTACGCCAAGGTGGCCACGCTCTACATCTTGATGAAACTGGGCACCGCCATTGGGGGTATTAAAGTAGATAATGCGTTCAACATAGGCCAATTTTTCTGTGCCCAGTACCGTTTGCATAAATGCTTCTAGCTTTTTGTTATTACTGATGATGGCAGACTCGGGAAAAATGGCGTCGGTGAGTTGGGCGGCATAATGTTGGCGGCTGATATCGGCGGCCACATCTTCGTAACCGACCATGCCGAAGGAAAAACGAAACCGCAGCGAGGCATCGTCATCTTCAAACGATAACCAGGAGACCTTACACCACAGGTTTTCCGCCACCACCTCGTCGCCATTAACGGCATCATATTCGATGGTTTCGATTTCCTGGGCGTCGCCTTCATCCTGAAAGCTGGCCAGCATTTCGAACTGTGGCATGGTGCGTTCGCTGTAGGGGGGCTGCTCAAATAATCCAGCGACTTCCGCACCTTCGGCAATGGCTTCCATCAGGCCCAGGGCCTGTTTAATATTGGCTGGATGTTGTGGCAGCTCGGCGCTGACGTAACCTGGCAGGACATAGGCGACAGAGTTGGGCCAAACCTTGGCGGCCACATTAACATCGATGCTGTCTTGTTCGGGGGATTCTGCAACCCAACCCAGTGCGGTGCCACGCCGTTTCAGCAAGACGGGTGGTTTCAGGCCTTGTTGTTGTGCCGCGAGACGGGCTTGATCGATACTGGCATCGGGACCGGCGATATAGACAATATGAGGTTTGGGTTGGGACATGCGGGTTCCAGCAATTGTTCAGAAAGCGTAATGATACCGCTTGCATGGTTGCGGTACTACCAGAAGCGGACTTGATTGAGTTGTGTCGCTGATGGTGAGCAGGATGCGGAAGCTTTGAGGAAAAACGCAATGCTAAACCAGCTTAACCTGATCTTTCTCAATCACAATCATGCGCCGTTTATATAATGCCCCCAGTGCTTTTTTATAACGGCCCTTGCTGACATTAAACTTTTTATAAATTTCGTCCGGCTTACTTTTGTCTGTCAGGCCTGAAGCACCGCCCTGAATCTTGAGGTCATCAAGAATTTGGTCGGCAAGGTCTTTCTTCGCGACTTGACCGGCTAATTGCAGACAAAGATCAACCTTGCCGTCACCACGTACTGCCTTAATAAAACCATCAATCTTCATGCCGTATTTCAGAGGCTTGAAGGCATCATCTTTAAAGATCAAACCGAGGTGAGTGTTGTTGATAACCGCCTTGTAGCCCATGTCACTATGACCACAGATCAACAACTGTACTGCCTGCTCTACTTCAAACTCGTCGCCAAGCTCATAAAGGTAGTGATGCAGTTGAGTAGTGGCGGCGATACGTTCGCTTTCATCAAGATAACAATAAACAACATAGTCATTGCCTAACTTCATTTTTGTGGTCTGCTCGCTGTATGGCACCAGCAAATCCTTGCTTAAACCCCAGTCAAGAAAGGCACCACAATCGTTCACTGCCTTTACTTTTAGATAAGCACACTGACCCACCATGACCCGTGGCCGCTGGGTAGTGGCAATCAGTTTGTCTTCTGAATCCAGGTAGACAAACACCTCAATGTGCTCACCAATCGCCCAGCTTTCCGGCAAAAAACGGCGCGGTAATAAAATTTCACCATAGACATCAGCATCGAGATAAATCCCAAACGCTACTGATTTAACGATACGCAGTTTATTTTTTTGACCCACACGTAACATGGTTATTTTCCACCTTGCATTTGACTGCGCAACTGTTCAATCACCATGCGGGTCTGCGGGCGCACGCCGCGCCAAAGGGAAAAAGATTCCGCCGCCTGCTCTACCAACATTCCCAAGCCATCCAACGACTGGACAGCACCGTGTTCTCTGGCCCAACGTTGAAATGCTGTCGGCTCGGCGCTATACATCATGTCGTAGCAGCTTCCCCCTTCATATATGAGGTCATCAGGCAACGACGGTACTTTTCCTTCCAGACTGGCAGCGGTACCATTAATGACCAGATCAAACTGTTGTCCGGGCAAAACATCAAAACCGCCGCCAAACACATCACCAAAATCATTAAACTGCCTGGCAAGTGCTAAAGCCTTTGAGGGAGTACGATTTGCCACGATGACGAACTTAGGCCTTTGTTCCAACAGGGGTTGCAATACACCCCGCACGGCACCCCCCGCCCCCAGCACCAAAAGGCACTTGTCCTTTAATTCAATCGCATGATTTTCAACAATGTCCCGCACCATGCCCACACCATCGGTGGTGTCAGCATAGCGACTGCCATCTTCGCGCACCATAATAGTATTTACCGCGCCAGCCAATTCGGCACGTTCGCTACGATCTTCAATCAATTCCCAGGCCTGTTGCTTGAAAGGCACGGTAATATTCAAGCCCTTACCGCCTTGGTTCTGAAATTCGTCTATAGCAGCTGCAAAACTATCGAGTTCAACCCGCAATGCTTCATAGTGAATGTTTTGCCCTGTCTGCTCAGCAAACAGACCGTGAATCTGAGGCGATTTGCTGTGGCCAATGGGGTTCCCCATCACCGCGTAACAATCTTTTTTCACAAAAACAATCTCATTTATTAGGAGTACAAACAGTATAACGGATGCCACAAAAGAACGGGCCTTAGACCCGCTTTCAGAATAATGGCAATAGCTTGAATTACCCTTCTTTCAACCAGCGAGCAATCTGCTTGGCATAGTAGGTCAGGATGCCATCGGCACCGGCACGTTTAAAACAAACCATGGCCTCCATCACCACCGCCTTTTCATCCAGCCAACCATTCTGGCTGGCAGCCTTGAGCATGGCGTACTCACCACTGACATGATAAGCGTAAGTAGGGACACCAAATTCACTCTTTACCCGACGAACAATATCCAGATAAGGCATGCCTGGCTTCACCATTACCATATCAGCACCTTCATCCAGATCGAGGCCGACCTCATGGATAGCTTCATCGCTGTTAGCAGGATCCATCTGATAAGTGTATTTGTTACCTGCGCCAAGATTGGCCGCCGAGCCCACCGCATCACGAAATGGGCCGTAGAAACTGGAGGCATATTTGGCTGAATAGGCCAAAATTCGAGTATGGATGTAACCCCCTTTTTCCAGGGCATCACGAATTTGACCGATACGGGCATCCATCATGTCAGAAGGTGCCACCACATCGGCACCTGCCTCGGCATGAGACAAGGCCTGTTTTACCAGCACTTCAATGGTCTCATCATTCATGACGTCACCACTGTCGTCGATCAGGCCATCCTGACCATGGCTGGTAAATGGATCCAGAGCAACATCGGTAATCAGCCCCAACTCAGGAAATTCTTTTTTCAACGCACGCACTGCTCGCTGAGCCAGGCCTTCTGGATTAAAGGCTTCCGCCGCATTCAGACTCTTTTTGTCCGCGGCAGTCACAGGAAACAGCGCAACGGCGGGAACCCCCAACTCAACCAGCTCAGCGGCTTCTTTCAACAGCAGGTCAATACTGACACGCTCAATACCTGGCATGGATGAAATACGTTGGCGTTGACCTTTTCCATCAAGCACAAACATGGGATAAATCAGGTCATTGCTGGTGAGCTGATTTTCCCGCATGAGACGGCGAGAGAAATTATTACGGCGCATACGGCGCATACGGCGCGGAAGAAAGAGTCCCGAAGCTGACACGTTTTTTACCCTCTTAAAAAACAAAAATGGAGCGGTATATCACTATATCGCTCCATCATAAATTGCTTTAAATCAACTATTTTTTCTTTTTCACTGCCTTTTTCTTAACGGCTTTTTTTTCAGACGATGCCGTCTTTTTGGCCGCTTTTCCCCCTCTGACTTCTGACAGTTTTTCAGTGACCGCCGCCGTAATTGCCTCGACATCCGCTGGCACACCCTTTGCCTTCAGCAGCTCTTCTTCATGTACCGCATCGAGGAGTTCGCATATTCTGCTGAATATATCGGCAATTTCCCCAATAGCATCAACCGTCTTCAATTTGTCTTGTTCGCCGTAATATTTCACCAACGGTGCTGTCTGAGCCTGATAGACTTTGAGACGATTTTCAATCGTCTGTTCCTTATCATCCGTCCGATGGCGCAAATTGCCGCCACAATCATCACAACGCCCCTCGAACTTTGAAGGTGATGTATATACATTGAAAACCCGGCTACAGGATTCACACGTGCGACGCCCAGTGAGACGTTGCATCAAAAGATCAAGGTCAACATCCATCAGTAGCGAAACCTGCAAAGGTTTGCCAATTTTTGCCAATAAGATGTCCAGTGCCTGAGCCTGGGGAGTATTGCGCGGAAAACCATCGAGAATAAAACCATCTTTAGCATCCGGTTGAGCCAAACGCTCTTCTATCATTCCCAAAACGATATCGTCAGAAACCAAATGGCCGTCATCCATTGCCTCTTTGGCGCGAACACCCAGCGGACTTCCTGCGGCAACGGCAGCACGGAGAAGATCACCCGTAGAAATCTGAGGAATGTGATATTTTTCAGAGAGCTGCTTACCTTGTGTACCTTTTCCGGAACCTGGAGCACCCAAAAGCACAATTCTCATTTTTTGTTCTCTCTTTAAATTCAATTTTAAATGATTGACGCCAGAACGCCATTTTACGGCTTACCCACTAGTACTTGCAATACGTATGGGTATAACCTGGAAATATGCTAAAGCTACATCCAAGTAATGATAAGGTCAATCTATTCACAATAACTTTTTATTTTTTACAACTCAAGATTTCCAGTAAAACTGTCGATTTAGTTCGGCTAACGTAGACTAACGAGGTGATAACCATGGCTAAAAAAAATGCCTTTTATGCACAATCAGGCGGCGTCACTGCGGTGATCAACGCATCTGCCTGTGGCGTGATTGAAACTGCACGCCAAAATAAGGATAAAATTGGCAAGGTATACGCGGGCCGCAACGGTATCATTGGCGCCCTTACCGAAGACCTTATCGATACCAGCAAAGAAAGCGCACGCAATATCACCGCATTACGCCATACCCCCGGCGGTGCCTTTGGCTCCTGTCGCTATAAGCTGAAAGGTATAGATGAAAGTCGTGCACAATATGAACGGCTAATTGACGTGTTCAAAGCCCACAACATCGGTTATTTCTTTTATAACGGCGGTGGTGACTCTCAAGACACGGCCCACAAGGTGTCACAGATCAGTGAAGAGCTGGGTTACCCCATCACCTGTGTTGGCATACCCAAAACAGTTGACAATGATCTCCCCATGACAGATAACTGCCCCGGTTTTGGCTCCGTGGCAAAATATATTGCGGTCTCCACCCGTGAAGCCGCCTATGATGTGGCTTCGATGGCCAAGACATCCACCAAGATATTCGTCATGGAAGTGATGGGCCGTCATGCTGGCTGGATTGCCGCTGCGGCCGGTTTGGCTAAGGAAGAAGAGGCTGATGCCCCGCACATCATCCTTTTCCCTGAGGTTCCATTTGATAAAGACAGGTTTTTGAAACGGGTGAACAGCACGGTTAAAAAACATGGCTACTGTGTCATCGTTGTTTCCGAAGGAGTGAAATACAAAACGGGAAAATTCCTGACCGACTCAGGCACCAAGGACGCCTTTGGCCATGCCCAACTGGGGGGTGTTGCCCCCTTTCTAGCCAATATGATCACCACAGAACTGGGGCACAAACATCACTGGGCAGTCGCTGATTATCTGCAACGTTCGGCCCGCCACATTGCATCAAAAACCGATGTCGATCAAGCTTACGCCCTGGGTAAAGCCGCTGTTGAAATGGCGCTCAAAGGCAAAAATGCGGTCATGCCCATCATCATCAGAACATCAAACAAGCCTTACCGCTGGAAGATCGGTGAAGCAGCACTGGCCGATGTCGCTAATGTCGAAAAGATGATGCCGAAGAATTTTATCAGCCGCAACGGCTTTGAAATCACCGATGCCTGCCGTGAATACCTGGCACCATTAATCCAAGGCGAGGACTATCCACCCTATAAAAATGGCCTGCCACAATATGCCCGCATGAAGAATGCAGCGGTCCCTAAAAAACTGAAAAAAAGATTCAGGATTTGAGTACCAAAGATCAAAACCAGCCACCACCAAAGCCGCCGAGCGAATTAGCACAAGACGAGCAGTACATATATAATGTGCGGCTTTTGTAGCCAATTGAGGAAGAAGACATGAGTCTGGACAGAGTTGATACCGGTAAAGACGTACCTAACAACGTCAACGTCATTATCGAAATCCCGGCACATAGTGATCCGGTTAAGTACGAAGTAGATAAAGATAGCGGTGCAGTCTTTGTTGATCGTTTCATGTCCACAGCCATGTTTTACCCATGCAACTATGGCTATGTGCCGCATACCCTGTCTGAAGATGGTGACCCGGTTGACGTGTTGGTGGTGACACCTCACGCTCTGATCAGTGGTTCTGTGATTCGTGTGCGTCCAGTTGGCGTGCTCAAAATGACTGACGAATCGGGGTTTGATGCCAAGATCCTGGCCATGCCTGTCAGTAAACTCACTGACCGCTATAATCACATCAACAACATTGCGGACGTGCCTGAATCACTGTTGAATCAGATATCTCATTTTTTTGAGCACTACAAGGACCTCGAAAAAGGCAAGTGGGTTAAAATTGAAGGCTGGGGTGATATCGACGCTGCCAAGGCTGAAATCATTGCCAGTATTGAGCGCTTCAACGATACGCCAGATAAACCAAACTTCTAGGCAATATTTGTCCACCGAAATAGTGCACCACTCGGTGGGCAAGCTCTCTCACTTCCCTCAGCAGATATTACGAACGTGGTAAACTGCGCCGATGCAAACAATCAGTTTCAGTAAAATGCACGGTCTAGGTAACGACTTCGTCGTTATCGATGCTATTAGCCAAAATGTCAATCTGAGCACTGAGCAAATTCAACTCATCGCTGATCGCCACGTTGGTATCGGTTGCGACCAATTATTACGGGTAGAAAGACCCACCACCCAGGCCGATTTTCGCTACCGTATCTTTAACGCCGATGGCGGTGAGGTGGAGCAATGCGGCAACGGCGCGCGCTGCTTTGCCCGTTTCGTTCATGATCGGGGCTTGACCAACAAAAACGAGATTGCTGTCGAAACCAACACCGGTATCATCTATCCACGACTTGAAGCTGACGGCCAGGTCAGTGTCAATATGGGCGCTCCAAGGTTTAACCCCGCCGCCCTGCCATTCCTGGCTGACGAACTAAAGACCCGCTATCGCATCACTCATCACTCTGAAAGCATTAACATCGGTGCAGTCTCCATCGGTAACCCTCACGCAGTCTACAAAGTCTCCAACACCGACGCAGCACCCGTGAAGTCACTTGGCCCGACCATCAGCACTCATCCTGATTTCCCCCAAGGGGTAAACGCCGGTTTTATGCAGATCATCAATCGAAATCACATTCGCCTGCGTGTTTTTGAGCGTGGTGTTGGTGAAACCCTGGCCTGCGGTACGGGTGCTTGCGCCGCTATGGTGATTGGCCGCCAATGGGGTGAACTGGATGACTGTGTAAAAGTTGACTTACCGGGTGGCCAATTATTGATACGCTGGCAGGGTGATGCTGAAGCCGTTTGGATGACCGGCCCAGCCACGCATGTATTTGAAGGGAAAATAAAAATATGAGTAGTACTCAAGAACCACAGGCCCAACCAGTCATTATGCTTGATGCCGACACCATTGCCGAATACTTACACCAGAACCCTGAGTTTTTTGAAGAAAATCCAGACGTTTTGGCCGAGTTAAATATTAGCCATCAGGTCAGCGGCGCTATCTCCCTGGTTGAACGCCAGCTTGGCATCCTGCGCAAGCAAAACAAAACGTTTAAAATACAACTCGATAACCTGATACAAATCGCCCGCGACAACGACAAGCTCAATGAGCGCATGCACAAGCTAACCCTCAATCTGATGGATGCCAACAATCTCAACGACATTTATATCGCCCTGGACGACAGTCTGCGTGGCGACTTTGAGGCCGATGCAGTCACCATCAAGTTATTTGTTGATCCAGACCAAACCAATATTGACCCCAATAGCGATTTGATTCAAACCATTTTTGTGCCGCTGGAAGACCCAGGCCTGGATTCATTTAAAAATATTCTCAGCAATGAAAACCCCGTCTGCGGCCCGCTTCAGCAAGGGCAACTCAGCTACATGTTTGGTGATCAGGCCAATAACATCAAATCAACCGCCCTTATCCCCCTTGGTGGTGACCAATGCACCCGTACAGGCTGTGACTATCTCGGCATTCTGGCCATTGGCAGCGACAACGAAAATCGTTTCCACGCCAATATTGGCACGCTTTTTCTCAGCAGTCTGGGCGACATACTCAGTCGCAGCATTCATCCTTATGTTGCAGAAAAAGAAACCAATGAATGACGATAACGTCATAAAACCTGATGGCCAGGCAATAGACTTATTCCTGGCCTATTTACGTGATCAACGTCAAGTCTCAGCCCATACCCTCGACAATTACCAGCGCGACCTCAACAAACTGCAGTGCTTCTGCCAACAACAACAGATTAGTGAGTGGGCTGAGTTGCGCGACCACCACATCCGCAGCTTTGCCGCCACACTGCGCCACAAACGTCTGGCAAGCCGCAGCATGCAGCGCAATCTATCGGCAATACGCTCGTTTTATCGTTTTTTACTCCGCGAAGGCAAGGCCCAGATCAATCCCGCCGCCAGCGTCAGCGCACCCAAACAAAAACACCCGCTGCCCGATCTGCTGGATGTAGACCAGGCATTCAAACTGCTGGATATCAAAACAAACGACCCCCTCAGCCTGCGTGACTGGGCCATCATGGAACTCATGTACTCCTCAGGTCTACGCCTGAGTGAACTAAGCAATCTTGACTTGCCGCATATTGACCTGCGCGATCAAACCGTGCGTGTCACCGGCAAAGGCGATAAGACCCGCATTGTCCCCATCGGCCGTTTCGCCATCGATGCATTACAGCAATGGCTAAAGAGTCGTATCAGTATCGCCCAACATGAAGAACAGGCTATCTTTGTCAACAAAAAAGGCACACGCCTGTCACAGCGATCCATTCAAAACCGTATGCGCCAGTGGGCCATTAAGCAGGGTCTGGACAAACATGTACACCCGCACATGCTGCGCCACTCATTTGCCAGCCACCTGCTGGAATCATCAGGCGACCTGCGTGCCGTGCAGGAACTGCTCGGTCATTCCGACATCAGCAGCACCCAGATCTATACCCATGTTGACTTTCAACACTTAGCCAGCGTCTATGACAAAGCCCATCCACGCGCTAGAAAGAAAAAAGATTAATGTTCAGAAGCAACCCACTTCTACCTTCTAAGGAATTTAAAGCCGTCCACGACGATCTTGCAATAGAAAACCATTCAATTCATCAGGAAAATCCCGACCCATGGCCAGCACCTTAAACAACTCTCCCATTTCATTCGGCAAGGTAAGTTTTTTAACCTGTTGGGTCACTTCCATATAAGCACGAATATCCGTCTGATCCTGCTCTGCCAACAACTCGCCTAGGCCCGTGGCTAACAGGAATTGAGCCTGAGAAGTGTAGCCCATTACATCCAGCCCCGCATGATGGGCCGCCTGCGCCAAGGCGGTAAAGTCCACATGCGCGGTGATGTCCTGTAACCCCGTCAGGATCAGCGGATCACCATGGGCACGATGGCGGTAATGGCACATCAGGGTGCCCGTAGTGCGATCGGCATGGTAAAACTCATGCTGTGGAAAGCCGTAGTCAATGATCAGCGCAATGCCCTTCTCCAGTATTGCTGCCAGGCTGTTAATCCAGGCCGTTTGCGCCAGATTGATTTCGGTCAGGTAACCGGGACAAAACACCTCGTCACCCAGTTCCTCGGTTAAGGCATTAATGCGCTGCTGCAAGACGGGTGATTGCAGTGGTTTGTCCTGCCAAACAAAGTCACGACCGTTGTGAGCCACCGAGCGTTCTTCCAGGCCCGTCTCTTTAAACAGCAGTAGATGCACCGGCATGGCATCAATCACCTCGTTGGCCAGGATCACCCCCCGGAAGCCAGGCTCCGGCAGACCATCAAGCCAGCAGACCCGCGCCAGTAAATGCGGCGCGCGCTGGGCGATGGTTTGTTGCTGGCGCTGTTTCAGGTCAGGACTCAGTTCGAGGATAAAATATTGCCCCGGCAATGAGTCGAGCCGTTCCAGCGCCAGCAACACCTCACTGGCCATGGCACCCGTGCCAGCGCCAAACTCCAGGATGTCGCCAAAACCAAGTGCTGCCAGCACCTGTTGGCATTGCCGCGCCAGACACTGGGAAAACAGCGGTGACAGCTCCGGTGCGGTGACAAAATCGCCACCTTCACCAAACTTGCGCGCCCCGGCGCTGTAATACCCCAAGCCAGGCTGATACAAGGCCATATCCATAAATCGGGCAAAATCGATGGCACCACCGGCGACATCGATTTGTCGACGAATTTCTGTTTTGAGCTGTTCACTGTGTTGTTGCGCCAACTCATCCGGCGCGGGCAAATCTGTCGCTGCTTGCTGCATCAAAATTCCTGTTTACTAAACAATCAGTTAAAGTGTGCACAGTCTATCGGAAATGGATCTGAAACTCGATGAATGCAAAGCCCAAGGTTGCCCTGATCACCGGTGCCGCCCACCGTATTGGTGCCGAAATAGCACGACAGTTACACGGTGCCGGCATGAACATCGCCTTGCACTATCGCCACTCGCAACAGCCCGCCGAGGCACTGGCCACAGCGCTGAATGACGAGCGCCCTGATTCTGTGATTCTGATCCAGGCGGATCTGCTTGACACTTCAGTATTACCAAAAATTATCACCGAGGCCTGTAAACCCTGGCAACGGCTGGATGTATTAATCAACAATGCCTCTACCTTTTATCCGACCGAAATTGGCGCGGCCACAGAGCAGGACTGGGACGATTTGATTGGCAGTAATCTGAAGGCACCGTTTTTTCTGGCCCAGGCAGCGGCGAGAGAATTAACCAAACAACACGGCTGCATTATCAATATTGTCGACATCCACTCGCAGCGACCAATGAAAGGTTACCCTATCTATAGCACCGCCAAGGCTGGTCTGGCGATGCTAACCATGTCGCTGGCACGAGAGCTGGGGCCGAATGTGCGTGTTAACGGCGTTGCCCCCGGCGCTATTCTTTGGCCGGAACATGAAATGAATAATCAGGTTAAGGAAGAAATTATCGATCGTACCGCCCTCAAGCGCCAAGGCACCGCTGCGGATATCGCCAAAACAGTCTTGTTTCTCATTCGTGATGCCGCTTACATCAGCGGCCAGATTATCAATGTCGATGGTGGCCGTACATTGAATTTCTAGCAAGCTGCTAGCAGCCTGTTTGGAAAAATCAAATAAACGCCAGCGGATCGATACCCACCTTTTGCGCTGAAACGGATTCAACAATGGCAATAGCATCCACCGCCGCCAGATCCATATCCTCCAGCAATGGATAGCGGCCATTGCGCTCATTAAAGACCAACCGCACCCTGGGGCGTAACAGGTGTGCCTCGTTCTGTTCCATCACCACCGCAATCATTTCCGAACTCAATCGCACCAGAGTGCCTACCGGATAAATACCCACACAACGAACAAACGGGTGCGCCACCTCTTCACCAAAATGATCCGAACTCCACGCCAACAACTTACCCAAGGCATAGGTTGGCTCCCAGGCCTGCTTGTAACAACGGTTAGAGATCAACGCATCATAGACATC
>JAJRWO010000059.1 GCA_024276775.1 Gammaproteobacteria bacterium
ATAAGGCTTGTGAATATCCTGATGTTCACGCAGATTCTGAGGCGTCTGTTCGAGGTTCAAACTATTACGCAAAACCCCTTCTCCACTCGCCGCCCAACGCAAGCCATGCTTATCCAGAAGCGTCAGAGTGTGCATACACATGGAACCTTCAGACGGCCAGCAACCCGATGGCCGAAAGCCAAAATAATGTTCGAAGGTTTGCAACCCCTTTTCAATATGCCACTCAGTTCTTGCCTCACCCCCTGGATAGGTTTCCGCTAGCGGCAACGGCGCGCCTGGCATGGCTTCATGAGCACTTTTAAAATCAAGCAACAATGGCATGATAGGGTGTGCGTAGGGGGTAAATGAAAGTTCTACCTGACCATTTTCTGCCAGACGTCGATAACGGCCGATGACCCCGCTCAATAGTTCACTTATCACCGTCATCAACTCATGCCGGTCATGCAAACTGAAGCAACTCCCCTTTTCCATCAACGCCTTAATGCGAGGATCACGGCGGCGCACTGTTTCGCCCATCCAGCCAAGGTGATACCAGGTCACAATATCAGCCATGTATTGATCGCTCACATAGTGCCAGTCATTCGGCGTATTCATCAAACGGCCAGCCATCTCGGCCAATCGCTGAAATTGGGGGAAACGTTTGATAATCGTGCCTTCGTTTGCACGCAAACAAATCTTGACCAGGATAATTCTTTGTTCAGGTTCTTCAGGCAGGGTTGAACTCACCAGGGACGATAACAGATGATCCTGTATCGCTTTACCTTCGCTCAAAAAAGCCGCTACCTGTTTGGCATAATCATCCAACTGTTCAAGTAATATAGGCGCAAAATTAATCACCGCCTTGGCCGCTGGAACAGCCTCAAGGTGTGCTGCCATATCGACATAATCCTTAATGGCATGCAAGTAAGTCCAAGGCAGAATATATTCGTTGGTGGAGGGATCAAAATAGTTAGGCTGGTGCATGTGCCAGCACAGCACCACCTTTAAACGTGATTCAACGGACATAATGTAATTCTTGCCCCAACATTTCGGGCACTACCAGTACTACCCCAGTCTCACTGACATGAAAGCGCTCAGCATCCGCAACCGGATCTTCACCGATGACCGTTCCCGCTGGAATCTTGCAACCCTTATCAATAATCGCCTTGCGAATACGGCAGTTTTCACCAATATCGACACCTGGCAAGACCACGGACTCATCAATTTCGGAGTACGAATGCACTCGCACATTGGAAAACAATAATGTCCTGCGCACCGTTGCACCGGAGATCAAACAACCACCGGACACCATAGAGTCAATTGCCTGGCCGCGTCGACCATCGTCATCAAAAACAAACTTTGCCGGTGGCAACTGTTCCTGATATGTCCAAATGGGCCACTCACGATCATACAGATTCAACTCAGGTGTCACATCAATGAGTTCCATATTAGCTGACCAGAAGGCGTCGACTGTTCCCACATCACGCCAGTACCCCTGGCCGTTCGACTGCACATCGCGGAATGGATAAGAAAAAACACGATAGTTGTCAATCACCGCAGGAATAATGTCTTTACCAAAATCATGGCTGGAATCCGGTTCATCCGCATCACGAATCAACTGTTCATACAGAAACTGGGTGTTGAAAATATAGATGCCCATGGATGCCAAAGCCACATCATCACGCCCAGGAACGGGTTCAGGATTGTCAGGCTTTTCGTTAAAATCAATAATCCGGCCATCACCATCAACACTCATTACGCCAAAGGCCTTAGCCTGATCCAGCGGCACTTCAAGGCAACCAATGGTCATATCGGCCCCGTCTTCTGCATGTTTAGCCAGCATAGCGCCATAATCCATTTTATAGATATGGTCACCCGCCAGCAGCAAGACATACTCTGGGTGATGGGTACGAATGATATCGATGTTTTGATATACCGCATCGGCGGTGCCTGAGTACCAAGACTCTTGAAGACGCTGCTGTGCCGGCAATAACTCAATAAACTCATCAAATTCACCACGAAAATATCCCCAGCCTTGCTGAATATGGCGAATCAGTGAGTGCGATTTATATTGTGTGACAATACCAATGCGGCGAATACCCGAGTTGATACAATTTGAAAGTGGAAAATCAATAATTCTAAATTTTCCACCAAACGGAACCGCAGGTTTTACCCGCCAGGTGGTTAATTGTTTTAAACGGGTTCCCCGCCCACCGGCAAGAATTAGCGCGAGGGTATCGCGCGTTAATCGGCTAATAAAACGCGCATCATTCTGAGACATTTATCCACCGCTTATTTGTCGTCATTTGAAGGATGCACCCGACACTTTCAAACTCATCATTAATGCATCCAGCAAAACATTGAAAGAGTAAACTTATGCTATCATCTTTTTAACGACTGTAACGGTGATATTTGCTGATGGCCACCCAGAAAACACCCTCAATCCCCCCTGAACTGCAACGTATTCTCGACGCGAATCATCACGACCCATTTTCAGTTTTAGGACGTCATTGCGAGGATAATAAAGAGATTGTTCGCGTTTTTATTCCACGCGCCAAGCAAGTGCACATTGCCGACACTAAAATTAAGTTAACACGTATCGGCAACACTGATTTATTCCAGTGGTCTGGCAAAGCCGGGCAATTACAACAACATTACCGCCTCAGTTGGCTTGATGAAAACGACCAGCGCCAAACAAACTATGACCCTTATTGCTTTGAACCGGTTTTGTCTGAATTTGACCTGCACCTGTTTGGTGAAGGCAAACACTGGCACGCCTATCACTTTCTTGGCGCGCGCATCACCGAGGTAAAAGGCATCAAGGGAGTATTATTTGCGACCTGGGCACCTAATGCCGAACGCATTAGCGTGGTGGGTGACTTCAATCATTGGGACGGACGCTGCCATCCCATGCGCGCTCGCGGTGACTCCGGTATTTGGGAGCTGTTTATACCTGAACTAACAGCGGGCAACCTGTACAAATTTGAGATTCGTTCTCGCATCCACAACCAGCTACTGGTTAAAACAGACCCTTATGGCCGCGCCTTTGAATTACGCCCGGGGACAGCCTCTATCATCACTTCGGACGACGAATACCAATGGAACGACGATGCCTGGATGGCGCACCGGGAAAAGCGCGATTGGCTGCATGAACCCATGTCCATTTATGAAGTCCACCTTGGCTCATGGCAAAAAGACGACCAAGGCAATTTTCTCAATTATCGTGAATTGGCAACCCGGCTCGTCGAACATGTAAAACAACTGGGTTTTACTCATATTGAACTCATGCCTATCACCGAACACCCTTTCGACGGCTCATGGGGCTATCAAACGACAGGTTATTACGCCCCCAC
Source organism: Gammaproteobacteria bacterium (assembly GCA_024276775.1). Lineage (GTDB taxonomy): Bacteria > Pseudomonadota > Gammaproteobacteria > Tenderiales > Tenderiaceae > Tenderia. The sequence continues at coordinate 3,333 of JAJRWO010000059.1, forward strand.
CAGCCGCTTTGGCTCGCCAGATGATTTTCGCTATTTTGTCGATTATTGCCACGCCAACGGCATTGGCGTGATGCTGGACTGGGTGCCAGGCCATTTCCCCAAAGATGCCTTTGGTCTGGCCCGTTTTGATGGCAGCGCACTCTATGAACATGAAGACCCACGCCTGGGCGAACACAAGGACTGGGGCACACTGATCTTTAACTACGGCCGCAATGAGGTACGCAACTTTCTCTTCTCCAGCGCCTTATACTGGCTGGAAGAATTCCACCTTGACGGCCTTCGTGTTGATGCAGTTGCCTCCATGCTCTATCTCGATTATTCACGTGAAGCAGATGAATGGCTGCCCAACAAACTTGGTGGCAGAGAAAACCTCGAGGCGATTCAATTCATACGTCAACTCAATGAAGTCACCCATGAAAAACACCCTGGCAGCCTGATTATGGCCGAGGAATCCACCTCGTGGCCCATGGTCTCTCGCCCCATTTACCTGGGTGGCCTGGGCTATAGCATGAAGTGGAATATGGGTTGGATGAACGACACATTGGGCTATTTCAGTAAAGACTCAATCCACCGACACTATCATCACAACCTGCTCACCTTCAGCCTGCTATACGCCTTTACTGAAAACTTCATCCTGCCCTTCTCACATGACGAAGTGGTGCACGGCAAAGGCTC
>JAJRWO010000060.1 GCA_024276775.1 Gammaproteobacteria bacterium
AATTATGTAGAAACGGGCGAAGCACGCCCGGATGGTTACATCTGGCGTTGGTTTGCCCGCCGACAAGTCAGGCGCGCAGCCCGGAGAACCATCGGCTGACCTCCCAGACTAATGCCAGCCAGACGCCCTGTTTCGCCTTAAGCGAGGCAAAATAAGGCCAAAGATGATGCCCGCAATCAAAACGCCTGAACCCGCCATAAACCATTTTTGGACACTGCTTTGACGTAACCCGGCATTCTCATCGGCAAGCATAATATTGTCTTGTTTGATACGTGATATTTCTACCGTGAGACGATTATTCTCTCTTTCCAACTCAATTGGCCGACGGGCTAAATCCTGCAATTTTATATTTTCTTTCAAAAAGGTGGAATTTTCTTTTTCTAGCTGACTCAGCTGTTTTTTTAAGCTTTTACTGATTTTAGTTGAAGATGATGAGCTAGCACGCAGCGTTTTATTTTCGGCCTCAAGAGACTCGGCTTTACGAACAGCATCTGCCAACAATAGTTTGGCCGTCGGAATTTCACTCAAATACCAGCTACGCACCCAGCCCTCCGTTCCGCCACGGGTTCTCACTCTGGAAAAATCAGTGCCTTCGGACTCTTCCAGCAATTCTAGCCGTGTTCCTGAAGCTAAAGACTTTAAAATTTTGTATTCACTTCCCTGCCCTGCTCTGAGCGTAATAACAAGTTCATCATTAACATAGCGGGTTGGCCCGACAGCGAATGCCTCAACAACAAACAAAACCCCCAGCAATGAAACAACCGCCATACTGGCTTGAGAAAACTTCATAACCTACCAACACCTTAAAGTTGTTATTAATCAATTTATACTCGTGGCATTTGGGATTCAGATGTCAATGTGAGTAATCGTCGTTCTATTGCAAAGAATTTCAACGCCGCCATAGAATAAAAAGAACTTGTCATTGCCCCTAAATCTCAAGCGCCACGGGTATATTGTAGCGATATACTGCCACTACCGATTCAAACCAGCAAGTCACAATTCAGAGAAAACCAGGCTGTCTATTGACAATTTCCCAGACATTATAACAGTCCCTGACCGCTCTTAAAGGGTTGTAATAAAACTGTCATAATTGCAAAGTATGATGTGCGGCAAGCATAAGGAAACAGAATCTATGGCCTCAGCACTTCCACCAATTGATTCCCCTGCCAGTCGGCATCATCGCAAAATGCGCCGCCTGAAAGACCAACTGGCCAAATATATGATTGCCTTTGGTGGGCTGGGCGTTATCGCGGCCGTCGCACTGATTTTTATTTATCTGCTCTACGTTGTCTTTCCCTTATTTTTGTCTGGCAGCATAGAAATTGAAGCCCGCTACCCGACACCCGCTCACAGCAACAGTCAAACACTGCTACTGGCCATGGAAGAACAAACAGAGATTGCCGTCCGCTTTGATGACACTGGCAAATCTACCTTTTTCAATACCCATGACGGCTCAGTCATTGAAACCGTTGAGTTGGCGCTACCCCCAGGTGCTAAAATCACCAGTTTCGCTGCCGCCACCCCTCACACACGCATTGCTGCCTACGGCCTGAATGACGGCTCGGCCGTTGTGGTACGTCATAATTACAAAGTCAGCTATCCTGATGATATCCGTACCATAATCCCGTTCATCGACTATCCCATGGGTGAAGACCCCATTATTATTGATGAGCGAGGACGCCCTCTGATCCGGCTTGCCATTCAGGATGGCGAAGAAATGAGCATGATTGTCGCCATGACCGACGATGGCGAACTGCTGGTCAACAGTGGCGAAAAAGAGGTTTCCTTTATTGATGATGCCATCAGCGCTGAAACAGAGACTTTCAGTATTGCCAGTGACCTTGGCAACTATAGCTACCTACTACTCAGCAAAGAGATGGACATTGTTTATTTGGCCAATAGCAAAGGCGACATTAGCGTTTATGACGTCACTGATGCGGAATACTCAGAACAGATTGAGGCACTCAACCTTAAGGCTGACATCGTTAGTCTTGAGTTTCTTACCGGTGATATTTCCCTACTGGTGGGTAACAGCAAAGGCAATATTAGCCAATGGTTCCCGGTCAGAGATGATAATGGTACACCGCGGCTGACCAAAATTCGTGAATTTTCACTCGACACAAATGCAATCACAGGCATCGCCACCGAACACTCACGCAAAGGGTTTCTCGCCATTGATGAAAAAGGCCAGGTCGGTATCTTCCATACCACTGCCGAGAAAACCATTCTCAGAGAAAAACTGATGGATGTTGCAGCAAAAACCGTTGCCATTGCGCCACGTTCCAATGCCGCTATGATTGAAGATCAACAAGGCAACCTGGCCTTTATCAGCCTGCATAATGAACACCCCGAAGTTTCCTGGACATCTCTGTGGGGCGAAGTCTGGTACGAGAGTTATCCCGAACCAGACTATATCTGGCAATCCTCTTCCGCCAGCAACGACTTTGAAGCCAAATTCAGCCTGATACCGATCTCATTCGGCACCATCAAGGCGGCCTTCTATGCCATGCTGTTTGCCGTACCACTGGCTATTTTTGGTGCTATTTACACCGCCTATTTCATGACACCGAAAATGCGCTCAGTGGTCAAACCCACCATCGAAATCATGGAAGCATTACCAACGGTTATCCTCGGCTTTCTCGCCGGTTTATGGCTGGCCCCCATGCTTGAGACCAACCTGCCCGCCATCCTCGCCATGATTCTGCTACTGCCATTATCCGTCATCGCCGCCAGCTACATCTGGCACTGCATGCCCGCCTACATTCGTAATACCGTTTCAGATGGCTGGTTGGCCGGCCTGTTGATTCCGCTGGTGATTCTAGTTGTATGGGTCTCTTTCAGCCTGAACTATCCCTTGGAGGCCTTGTTGTTTGGCGGCAATACCCAGCAATGGCTGGACACCGAACTGGGTGTCAGCTTCGACCAACGTAATTCCCTGGTCGTCGGCATTGCCATGGGTTTCGCCGTGATTCCGACCATTTTCTCAATCACTGAAGATGCCATTTTCGGTGTCCCCAAACATCTCACCAATGGCTCGCTGGCACTGGGTGCCACCACTTGGCAAACATTGACCCGCGTCGTCATCCTGACGGCCAGCCCAGGCATCTTCACCGCCGTCATGATTGGCTTTGGCCGTGCAGTGGGTGAAACCATGATTGTACTGATGGCCACAGGTAACACACCGGTAATGGATTTCAGTATCTTCCAGGGCATGCGCACCCTATCCGCCAATATTGCGGTAGAAATGCCCGAATCCGAGGTCGACAGCACTCACTACCGCGTCTTGTTTCTGGCGGCACTGGTGTTATTCATGTTTACCTTCTTTTTTAATACGATCGCTGAGGTTGTTCGCCAGCGCTTACGTAAAAAATACGGCTCACTCTGATGCAAAAATGGCTTAAAAGCGGTTCTCCCTGGGTCTGGCTGACAGCCGCGTCTGTCAGCATCAGTATCATCATGGTCATCGGTCTGTTATTGCTTATTGCCGTACGAGGACTGGGGCATTTTTGGCCTGCTGATGTTCATAACTTTGAGTATCTCGAAAGTAACGACCAGGTTGTCAAGGTCGCCGGTGAAATCCGTAACAGTGAAAGGATCGCAGCACAACAAATCATCGACAGCGGTATCCAACTCGAAACCACTGAGCAGTGGGTTACACGCTACCTGATCAAAACTGGTAATCGTGAGCTTTACGGTATCGATTTCCGCTCGATATTAGACCCGCTGATCAGCAAGCGCAGCCAAGATACTGCCATGATGGTGCTCGAACGGCATGAATGGGGTAATTTTTACGGCATCCTGAAACAGGTCAAGGTCGATGGCAAGGTCATCGCTGAGGGCGATAACAGCTGGGCTGTCCTGCAAAAGCAGATTACAGCCACCAGTGAAATATATGCCACCATTCATGATATTGAGCAAGGTGAGATTGGCTCGATCAACTACACCATCGAACGCCTGCGCCTCAAACAGCGCGGCCTTGAACTGAGAGGTAAGGACAGCCCTGAAGAGCTGGGTAAGATTGAAGAAGAACGACAGTCACTGCAAAGCCAATACAAGGTTCTGCAAGATGAATTGAAGAGCCACTATACCGAACTCAATCGAGCCTCACTGGTCGCCGAAACCATCGAAGGCAAAAGTGTTGAAATTGCCATTTCTAAAGTAGTGCTGGCCTACCAGCCCAATGGCATGACTATATTTGGCAAAATTGGTTTTTATCTCCATAAGCTGTGGGAGTTCGTCAGTGATGACCCCCGTGAAGCCAATACGGAAGGCGGTATTTTCCCTGCCATCTTCGGCACCGTGATGATGGTTATCATCATGGCAATTATGGTCACCCCGTTTGGTGTCATCGCCGCTATTTATTTACGAGAATATGCCAAGCAAGGCCCGGTCACTCGTATAATCAGAATTGCCGTCAACAATCTTGCTGGCGTACCATCAATTGTTTATGGTGTATTCGGCTTGGGGTTTTTCGTCTATTTTCTCGGCGGCAATATTGACCAGCTATTCTTCCCCGAAGCACTGCCGGCACCCACCTTTGGCACACCTGGGCTAATGTGGGCCTCCATCACCCTGGCCCTGTTAACCGTGCCGGTGGTGATTGTCTCCACTGAAGAAGGCCTGTCACGTATACCAAAGTCAATCCGGGAAGGCAGTCTGGCTCTGGGTGCCACCAAGGCTGAAACCTTGTGGCGCACCATCATCCCCATGACCAGCCCTGCTATCATGACCGGCCTGATCCTGGCCGTGGCTCGCGCTGCTGGTGAAGTGGCACCACTCATGCTGGTAGGGGTCATCAAACTGGCCCCCGCCCTGCCACTGGATGGTGACTTCCCATACCTACATCTGGACAGAAAGTTTATGCACCTTGGTTTCCACATCTATGATGTTGGTTTTCAAAGCCCGAACGTAGAAGCCGCACGACCACTGGTTTATGCCACAGCTCTGCTGCTAGTATTGATCATTATTGCACTAAACTTGACAGCGATTGCCATCCGTAATCGCCTGCGTGAAAAATACAAATCACTTGAGCATTAAAGCTGAGCCGCAAAAAAGATTAAATGAGAGACCACAATAATGAGTGATTCATCAACCCCAAAGACCCACGGCATTAATATTGATGCCCTTAAGTCAAAACAGTCAACCACGGCAAATGACGTCACTGAAACAGCCCTGACTGTCAAAGACCTGAAGCTCTTTTATGGCGAAAAACAGGCGCTCAATGGCATTAACATGACCATTCCCAAGGAGCGTGTCACCGCCTTTATTGGCCCCAGTGGCTGCGGTAAATCAACCCTGCTGCGTTGTTTCAACCGCATGAATGACTTGCTCGATGACGTTCGCATCGAAGGTCAAATCATGCTTCACGATCAGGACATTTACCATCGCAGTGTCGATATCGCTGCACTGCGCCGCCAAGTAGGCATGGTATTCCAAAAACCAAACCCCTTCCCCAAATCAATCTATGAAAACGTTGCCTATGGCCTGCGTTTAATGGGGGTTAAAGATCGTCGTACCCTGGATGAAGTGATTGAGCGCTCATTGCGGAGGGCGGCGTTGTGGGACGAAGTCAAAGACCGCCTGCATGACAGTGCCTTTGGTCTGTCAGGTGGCCAACAACAGCGCCTGGTCATCGCCCGAGCCATTGCCATTGAACCCGAGGTATTGCTATTGGACGAACCCGCCTCGGCACTTGATCCTATCTCGACCCTTAAAATCGAGGAACTTATTTACGAACTCAAGTCTAAATTCACGATTGTTATCGTTACCCACAATATGCAACAGGCCGCTCGCGTCTCTGACTACACAGCATTCATGTACATGGGTGACCTGGTCGAACTATCCGACACGAACAAACTTTTCACCAATCCAAAACAAAAACAGACCGAAGACTACATCACCGGCCGCTACGGATAAACGGAGCTAAACATGGATAAGACAAACCAACCGCACCACATCTCACAGCAGTTTGATGTTGAACTGGAAAATCTGCGTAACCGTGTGTTTGCCATGGGTGGCCTGGTGGAAGAGCAGGTCAAAAAGGCAGTCACCGCCCTTTCAGAAGGAAATTCCGACCTGGCTGAAGAAGTCAAAAAAGGCGATATAAAAGTCAACGCCATGGAAGTCGAGATCGACGAAGAGTGCACCCATATCATCGCCAGGCGTCAACCAACGGCCAGCGACCTGCGCCTGGTCATAGCGGTCATCAAAACCATTACCGATCTGGAGCGCATCGGTGACCAGGCTGAAAAGGTGGCACGCATGGGAATTGACCTGGCAGAAATGGAACGCCCCCGCAACGGTTACATTGAAATTGAATCACTCGGCAATCATGTACAAGTCATGATTAGCGGTGCCCTTGATGCCTTCGTCCGCATGGATGCTGAAGCAGCAGTACAAATTGCCAAAATGGATTTAAAGGTCGACCACGAATACGAATCCATTATGCGTCAAAATATCACCTTCATGATGGAAGACCCTCGCTCTATCAAACGTGTTCTAGGCGCAACCTGGGCAGCACGTGCATTGGAAAGGATTGGTGATCATGCCAAAAATATTTGTGAATACGTCATCTACCTGGTCAAGGGTAAAGATGTGCGCCACACCAGCTTGGAGCAGTTGGAAAAAGAAGTCACCAATAGCAATTAAGCAGGTGATCATCATTATTTTAATACCATTTGTACAGGCTATTTTTTGGCCTTCAAGGCGCTGTGAAGATGAGCATAGCGGGCGATGTGATCGTATCAGCAGTGCAGAAGGCCGTAAAATCGACAACAAAATGTTAACATCATTGTCATCGCCTGCTTAAGCCCCGTACCCCTTGGCATCGGGGTTTAGTCCATCTGGCATTTTATCCAGACGCTTGACCCCTGTTTCCAAGCCACCATCCTCATACAAACGAAACCACCGATAACCTGCCGCAAGATAATCCAGTTCAAAGGTATCTACATTAGGTTTAAACTGAATACAGGTAGAAGGTGTGCTTAATAGCTGCACCCCCGCACGCACCTCACTGAACGCCTGGTGCACATGCCCCCAAACCAAGGCC
>JAJRWO010000061.1 GCA_024276775.1 Gammaproteobacteria bacterium
CTCATATTCATCCAGCAGGCGACGAGAATTAACCGCATCCATATTAATAATGCCAAATTCAGCATTTTCTTCGTCAACTAACAACGCCTTACCTTGCCCTGCCCCTTTGAAAGCCATACGAAAACCTTCTTCTGACCTCCCATCAAAACCATAGGCTGCCAGATGCAATTGTTTGTTATTGGTCATTTTCATCCATCAGCACCTACGTTCTCAAGAAGTGTTTCTGCCAGCACATCCCACTCACTTGCCAAGGCTAAAGAGTGATCATTCAGCTGCGCATAAATGGCCACGAATGCGTAGGTGTTTTTTGTGCATTTGTACAGCTCTAGTAACTCACGGCTGACATGTTCATCATCCGGCTGCTGAATTAAAGCTTGTTCGAGAATCATGCGTGCATCTTCAATCAACCCGGAATCAATTAGATCACGCGCTTCGTCCAAAACACTAAATTGGTGTTGCGATGGCTCACCGGTTTTTATAACCAAATGGGTGCTGCCGACCACGCCTTTACTAAAGCGTGAACAACGGCTATGGGGCAGAGATTCCAGTTTAGCCGCGCCAAGTACCAAGGTCTGTTTCAAGGCCGTTAATTGAAATTCCTGCAGCGAAACAGAGAATTTATTGAATAGGCGCTGACGCAGTAAAAACCCCTTTTTATCTAAAACAATAAATAGATCGAGTAGCGCACCATATAGGGATTCAGGTTGACGGGAATAATGGCTGGCAATAATTCTATGCAGATGAACTTTGAGATCATGAGGCGTTCGACTGACTCGGTGGCTCAGTTGCTCAACGGCCTGTATTACTAAGGCACCTGGCATACGCGCATACCAACCTGGCCATTGTTTGTCGGCAAACGTTAGATCTACGCTGCCATAGTCAAAAGCTCCACTGTCAATTCCAATCACACAGAACTTTTCACTAGGCAGCCCAAAGGCATACAAACTGACCATTATTCGCACTCCACCCTATTTATGAATTCACGTATTTAGATTACGTGTTTTTATTATTGATGGTCATAATACAAGACAATACTCAATTTTAAAAATCATTCTGCCAAAAAAACAGTCATTAAAGTAATGACTTGTTATGATTATGACCTTTTCACTAAATAAAAAATGGAAATTATATAGTACTTGAAAATGACCTTTCTAATTAATAACTTGCGGCCACTATTAATAAAACAACCTCAACCAGTTCGACATTAGCACCCGCAGTGTCACCGGTTAAACCACCAATGCGTTGCAACATAAGCATACGTAATAACCATGACACCAGAACAGCCGCCAATATTAAACCAACACCCAGCCCTCCCAGAATAAACCAGACCAGCAAGGCTGTGATCAACAACAGCCATTTTAACTGATGACGAGGCATATGTTGCGCCAGCAGTTCACCCAAGCCCCCCGGACGCACATATGGCGTAGATAAAAACAGCCCGGGCAATGTGCTGCGACTAATGACTGGAATCAACAACAATGCCCAGATATTTTCCGCCGCCACAATGCTGACCAATGCAGTAAACTTAAGCAACAACACCAATACCAGTAACACCACGGCCGATGGGCCACAGCAAGGGTCTTTCATGATCTCCAGGCTGCGTTGTTTATCCCCCAGGCCACCCACCCAGGCATCGGCGCTGTCTGCCAGACCATCCAGATGCAGACCACCGGTAATCAACACCCAGGCAGTCAGTAGCAAGCCGGCCTGCAGCAGATCCGTTACCGCACTACTCAGCCAGGCCAGCAACAGCAACAACAGCCCAATCATCAAACCCACCAACGGGTAAAACAGCAACGACCGCCCAACGGCCCTTGGCTGCCATTCAGCCGTAGTAAAGCTTGGAAAGCGGGTTAAAAATTGAACCGCAATAATGAATGACTGCCACACTATTTTTTACTCGACACTCCGGCGTCAGCAAAGGTAGCCATCTCATTGTGCAAGGCACAGGCCAAACGTAACAATGGCACTGCCACCGCTGCACCACTGCCCTCGCCCAGACGCATGCCCATATCGAGCAAAGGCTCTGCATTCAAGGCATCGATAATATGTTTGTGGCCCGGCTCTGCCGACGCATGTGAGAACAACAACCAGTCTGCCGTGCCCGGGCATTGTTTGATTGCCACCAAGGCCGCAGCACTGGCAATAAAGCCATCCACTAATACCGGTACCCCCATCTGGCCAGAGGCGATATAGGCACCGGTTAACGCGGCAATCTCAAAACCGCCAAAATAACGCAAAGCCGTCACTGGTGAATCAATTTTGTCTCTATGCAAATTCAGTGCCGCTTGTAATACTTTAACCTTGTGTGACACACCGTCCGTGTCCAGCCCCGTGCCTGGCCCGGTAAGCGATTCAACAGAGATATCAGTGAGCATAGACGCCAACGCTGTTGCCGCTGAAGTGTTGCCTATCCCCATTTCACCGCCAATAAACAAATCCACCCCCTGGGTCACGGCCCGCTCGGCACTCTGACGACCAATATTCATGGCTCGCGCCAACTGCTCCTCACTCATGGCCGCCTGTTTGGCAAAGTTGGCCGTGCCCGCCCCCAGTGTTTGATCGCTGACACCAGGCAAGGGGCCAGGATCAACCACGGTACCAAGATTGATCACTTCAAGTTCCGCGTGAAGCACTCGCGCCAGCACACTAATGGCCGCGCCGCCGTTGGCAAAATTACGCACCATCTCCGTTGTTACCGCTTGCGGAAACGCCGATACCCCTTCGGCAGCAATGCCATGATCGCCGGCAAAGACAACAATCCGTACCTGATCAAGCGAAGGTTTTTCTTTACCCTGCATCGCAGCCAACTGAATGGCGATTGATTCCAGTCGACCCAAAGCACCCGGCGGTTTGGTCAACACTCCCTGACGCGCTTCAGCAGCGGCACGCGCTTCAGCGTCAAGCAATGCGCTGGGTACTTTTAACCATTCACAATTGACCACGGTAACAACTCCTTCAAGACTCATCTTTTAAAACCTGCGGCAAACCGGCGATACTCAGCACTACTTTGTCACAGTGCTGGGCAATGGTTTGTTGCAACAAGCCAGCCTCATCACAAAAACGCCGTGTCAGTTCACCCACCGGCACTATGCCCATGCTGGTTTCATTGCTGACAAAAATGATCCGACCCGGCAGGTTTGGCAGGGCTTCAAGCAGCCCGGCCAATTCTTTTTCAAATTGTGTTTCATCATCGGCACAAAGCAGGTTGGTCAACCATGACGTGAGGCAATCCACCAACAGACAAGACTCAGCCGTGGCATATTGTTGTAAACAGGCTGCCAGTGCATAAGGTGCTTCCACGACAGCCCAGCCATCAGGCCGACGTTGACTGTGTTTGGCGATGCGCTGTTGCATCTCTGCATCAGCCGATAAAGCAGTGGCAATATAAGTAACCGTCAGGCCACTATCAAATGCCGCCTGTTCAGCCAGCCGGCTCTTGCCCGAACGTATCCCACCGAGAACCAGCAGTTTCATGCACAAAAAACCTTTGAATTTTCATTCAAACCCAATAAGTTATCCAGCTGCGCCAGCTCCAGATGTTGTTCCAACATATCCGCCAGTCTATCGATATCGGCCTCACGCCGAGCTTGATAATCAACGGTGACGGGGTTGGCCAAACCGGCCCAGCGCAACAACGCGTCACAAGCCGGTTTAGATTCAAAAAAACCATGCAGATACGTGCCTATCACCTGACCATCGTCAGAAATAGCACCATCGTTACGGTTCTCCAATTGCACTAAGGGCCGTGATAAGGCGACACCCTCGGTGCGCCCCAGGTGAATTTCATAACCGTTCATCACCGCATCATCCAGCACCAATCGACCTTGCACATTGCACAGCTGTTTTTCTGTTGCCAGCGTTGTTTGCATAGATAACAAGCCCAGGCCTTGACTAAAACCGGCGTCACTCTCAACACCATCAGGATCATCAATCATTTCACCCAACATTTGAAAACCACCGCAGATACCGAGTAGCTTGCCACCATAGCGCAAGTGGTGTTGAATGATTTTGACCCAGCCATTATCACGCAACCATGCAAGGTCATTGCGCACACTTTTACTGCCCGGCAGAATAATTAAATCAGCAGACGGCACTATTTCATTCGCCTCAACAAAACAAAGTTCAACCTGTTCATGCAGGCCCAGTGGATCAAAATCAGTGTGGTTACTCAGCCGTGGCAGGCGCGGCACCACCACACGCAAAGCACCACCTTGTCCAGCCGAATGCTTTTTAATATTAAGACTGTCTTCCGCCTCCAAGTGTAAGTCATGCAAATATGGCAACACTCCCAGCATTGGTTTATTCAGCCGCGCTTCCAGCCAATCGATACCCGGCTCAAGCAAGGCCATGTCACCACGAAAACGGTTGATCACCATGCCAACCACACGGGTCTGTTCTGTTGCAGACAACAACGCTAGCGTACCCAGCAGATGAGCAAATACGCCACCCCGTTCGATATCGGCCACCAGCAGCACCGGGCAATCAACGGCCTCGGCAAACCCCATGTTAGCGATGTCATTGTCACGCAGATTGATCTCCGCCGGACTGCCTGCCCCTTCCACCAGTACCACATCGTATTGTTTTTGCAGGCGCTGGTATGATGCCAATACAGCAGCCATCGCCTTAGGTTTGAAAGCGTGATAACCGCGGGCATCCATATCCGCCACCGCTTGACCATGAATAATAATCTGTGAACCCGTATCGCTGTTAGGTTTGAGCAACACCGGGTTCATATCGGTGTGCGGTGTTATGCCACACGCCTGAGCCTGCACTGCCTGAGCGCGACCAATCTCACCACCATCAACAGTCACGGCACTATTCAACGCCATGTTTTGCGGTTTGAATGGCGCAACACGAATGCCACGGCGCTTTAGCAACCGACACAATCCGGCGACAAGCGTGCTCTTGCCGGCGTCAGAGGTCGCCCCCTGGATCATCAGGCCACGGCTCATGCCGACAACGCCTCGACAACAGCCATGCGTAATTCAGATAATGCACTTTGCAAACGTTGCCATTCTGATTCATTGGCAGGCAGGCCAAAACGGATACGTGCTTGCTGCTTAAACAAGCGCGTCAAAATACCCTGCTCCGCCAACTGTTCATGAATTGTTTTTGCCTGCGGCGTGGTGATAGACTGAAACAAAACCGTATCGCCATCAGGCAACAGTCCATAAGCCGTTAACAAATGATTTAAACGCTGCCCCTGTTGCCTGAGCTGTTTGTGTGTCGCTGCCTGCCAAGCATGGTCGTTCAAGGCCTGCATCGCCAACCAACGCGCCGGGCCACTAATTGTCCACGGCCCTAACGCTTCACCCAGTTGTTGCAGCAAGTCGCTTGCTGATAACACAAAACCGACACGGGCACCGGCCAGACCAAAAAACTTGCCCAGCGAACGCAGCACAATCAAGCCATTTCTACCTGTGTACGCGGCCAAACTATTGGCCGGTGTGGTATCCATAAAGGCTTCATCCACAACCAGCCAGCCGCCACGCTCAGCCAGTTTTGCCTGCCACTGCATCAGCACTTCGGGCGCAAAACAAACAGCGGTGGGATTATTTGGATTGACAACCACCACCACGTCGTGACGCTTGACAGCAGCGTCTAATTTTTCTGCGGCAACAAGATCAACATAATGACCTGCACGTTGCCAGGCATGAGCGTGTTCGTTATAACTAGGCGCCAACACGGCCACACGGCATGGCGGCCTTAATTTGGGCAGGGTTTGAATCGCTGCCTGCGAACCCGCTACTGGCAACAGCTCACTGGCACCGTAATAGTGACATGCCGCTTGATTCAAGCCATCGTCATCTTCTGGCAGACGCGCCCAAGAAGACAGTGGCGGCATTTCACCCTGCCAGCCATTGGGATTGATGCCGGTCGATAA
>JAJRWO010000062.1 GCA_024276775.1 Gammaproteobacteria bacterium
AGCATGGTGGGCAGCGAGCAGAAGGTTTTGGTTGAACGCCACTCAACCAAAAACGCCAGCATGTATGCCGGGCGTACTGAAAATAACCGAGTTGTAAACTTTGCTGCAAAGGCCGATATTATAGGTAAATTCGTTAACGTTCGCATAACAGAGGCCTTGCCCAATTCTATGCGTGGTGAATTTATGGCGATTGCAGAACATGATTCAGCCATTGCAAGCTGAGTCTAGCTGTATGCCGTACAGATTTTTTAAAGCTAACGCTAAAACAGATGGGTAATTAAACATTTGAACGGTCAGTCAAACGCATCCGACTTCCTTCTTGATCCTGCCGATAACCAGCGCTTGGCCAACTTGTGTGGTCAGTTCGATGAGCACCTGCGACAGCTAGAGCAGCGTCTTGGCGTCGAGATTAACAATCGCGGCAACATGTTTCGTATTGTCGCTGAAGAGCAAGCCTCGGCAAAGGTGGCTGAGTCAGTCATTAAAGCGTTATACGCGGCGACTGAAGCTGAAACCATTACGCCCGAATATGTACATTTGCTGTTGCAGCACAAAGCGGCTGATGTGCTTGTTGAACCGCCGCCAGCGGTGCCAAAGACTATTGAAACATCTATAGTGAAAACCCCGCGTGTTACGGTCAAGGGCCGTGGTACCAATCAATTGCGTTATCTGAATAATATTCGCAGTCATGATGTTAATTTTGGGGTTGGCCCGGCCGGAACTGGCAAGACCTATCTAGCAGTGGCCTGCGCCATTGAGGCATTAGAACGTGAAAATGTGCAGCGGATTATCCTGACCCGACCCGCTGTTGAAGCGGGCGAACGGCTTGGTTTTTTACCTGGTGACTTGGCGCAGAAGATAGATCCATATTTACGTCCTTTATATGATGCCTTATATGAAATGCTGGGTTTTGATCGTGTTGTTAAGCTGATGGAAAGTCAGATTATAGAAATTGCTCCGTTGGCATATATGCGCGGCCGTACCTTGAATGACGCTTTTATTATTCTTGATGAGGCGCAAAATACCACCCGCGAGCAGATGAAAATGTTTTTGACGCGGATTGGTTTTAATTCACGGGCAATCATCACAGGCGATGTTACCCAGATTGATTTACCACGCGACAAGGCTTCTGGTTTGCGTCACGCTATTGATGTACTTGACGACGTTAATGGTATTAGCTTCACTTTTTATGAAGCCAAAGATGTCGTGCGCCATCCGTTGGTGCAGAAAATTGTCACTGCTTATGAATCGCATAATAAAAACCCCTCAGATCAGAACATTCACCGAGAAAAATAATGAACGTTGATCTTGATGTTCAATATGCCATCGCCGACGACGATGGCGAACCTCCCAGTCCAGCGTTAATTCGTACCTGGGTTATGGCGGCCTTGAATGGCCAACGTGATGAGGCAGAGCTGACTGTTCGCATTGTCACCGCTAAAGAAATTCAAAAATTAAATCGAAATTATCGTCATAAAGACAAACCTACCAATGTTCTGTCCTTTCCGTTTGAAAAAATAGAAGGGATAAATTTGCCATTATTGGGTGATGTTGTGGTTTGTGCTACGGTCATTGCTCACGAGGCGCAGCAACAAAACAAATTTCACATTGATCACTGGGCACACATGGTGGTACACGGTGTGTTGCACCTGCTTGGCCATGACCATGTTGATGAAGCTGAGGCTGAAACGATGGAAAGGCTGGAAATAAAAATTTTGAAAGGCTTGGCTATTGGCAACCCATATGGTTTTTCTCCATCGCTACCAATTAACCAAAAGTAAATATTTTTAAGAGGAATAATAAAGACAATGAACGAAGGCCGACCAAGTAGTAGCCCGGCAACACGTAACTGGCTTGAAAAACTGGGACAAGTGTTGTCGGGCGAGCCTAAAGACCGTTTTGAGCTGATTGAATTGCTGCGTGATGCGCAGCAGCGACATTTGATGGATATGGACGCCTTGGCCATGATGGAAGGGGTGATGCAGGTTTCAGAGATGCAGGTGCGCGAGATTATGTTGCCACGGGCGCAGATGGTGGTGGTGCAGCAAGATGCCTCCCTTGATGATATTTTGCCGGTGATAACCGGGTCGGGTCATTCCCGCTTTCCTGTGATTGGTGAAAGTCGTGATGAAGTTGTGGGGCTGATTTTGGCAAAAGATTTGTTGCCATATTTTATCGCAGACAAACGCAATGAATTTTCGGTGCGTGATGTGTTGCGCCCCGTGGTATTTGTGCCCGAGAGCAAACGGTTGAATGTATTGTTAAAAGACTTTAAGGCCAATCGTAATCACATGGCGGTAGTGGTGGATGAGTTCGGTGGTGCAGCAGGTCTGGTAACGATTGAAGACGTGGTTGAGCAAATTGTTGGTGAGATTGAAGATGAACATGATACTGAAGAAGATGGCTACATCAAAAAACAGAATGACAAGCGTTTCATTATTAAAGCGCTGACACCGGTTGAAGACTTTAATGAGTACTTTAAATCAGCGTTAAACAATGAGGAGTTCGACACGATTGGTGGACTGTTGATGCAGGCCTTTAGTCGCATGCCCAGTCGTGGTGATGTTGTAACACTTGACCAATACCGCTTCAAAGTATTGAGTGCCGACAGTCGGCGAATTTACCTGATTGAAGTAAATATTGTTGATGAACTGGAAGTGCCGCAGAACCTGGCTCAGGATCAAGGCTGCTAATTAATCATTTGGAGTTTTACTTAAGGTTATCAATGTGAATCCAGTTATTGCCGTGTTTGTGCGGATAAGCCGTGGTTGGCGAGGTGATCTTGCTGCCGTTTTTGCGGGTGCTGTGGCACCTTTGGCATTTTCTCCGGTCGATTGGTGGCCAGTTTCAATCCTGGCCTGCTCTTTGCTGTTTGCCCTGTGGTTGTTTTCCCCCCCCGCTCGTGCCCTCTGGCGCGGCTTCTTTTTTGGTCTTGGTTTTTTTGGTGTTGGTATTAGCTGGGTATTTATCAGTATCCACTATCACGGTCATGTTGGATTGGGGCTGTCACTTTTTCTGACGGTTGTACTGATAATAGTGATGTCGTTGTTCCCGATGTTGCTGGGTTATTTGTTGGCACGTTATTTACCACAGGGTTTTGAGGTCGGTGCGACACGCTATAAATTATTGCTGGTGTTTCCTTCCGCATGGCTGTTGATGGAGTGGCTGCGGGGTTGGTTTATGACCGGCTTTCCCTGGTTGAGTTTGGGCTATAGTCAAACTGACTCACCATTAGCAGGTTTGTCTCCACTTGCCGGTGTTTACGGTGTTTCCTGGGCGGTGGCATTTACTGCAGCGCTGCTGGTGGGTTTATTGTTCGACAAGGCCGGGCGTGTTTTTTATCTGGCTATGTTGGTGTTGTTATGGCTTGTTGCGGCGGCTTTAAATACCATTCAGTGGACTCGTCCCAGTGGCGCACCAATCAAGGTAGCCTTATTGCAGGGCAATATACCTCAGCACTTGAAGTGGCTCCCGGATGTTAGACGGCCGACCATAGAGTTGTACACTAATTTGACACGCAAACATTGGGATGCCGATTTGGTGATCTGGCCAGAAACGGCACTGCCGGGCTTTTATTATGAAGTTGAAACCTTTCTTGAAGATTTAGAAGTCGAAGCCAAAGAGAACGAGACCGATTTATTGATTGGCATGTTGAGCCTGGGTGAAAACGGCCACGACTATTACAACACCATGATGAGTTTTGGTCGTGAGCGCGGCCAATATCATAAAAATCATCTGGTGCCGTTTACAGAGTATTTGCCGATGAAGTCTCTGTTAGGTGGGCTGGTTGCTTTCATGCAGGTGCCGATGTCTGATTTTAGCAAAGGTGGCACTAAACAAAAGCCATTAAAAGTAGCCAATCAATATGCCGGTATCTCAATTTGTTTTGAAGATGCTTTTGGCGAAGAGGTGATTCAGGCACTGCCAGAGGCAACCTTTCTGGTAAATGTTAGTAATGATGCCTGGTTTGATGACTCCTGGGCACCGCCACAACATTTGCAAATGGCACGGATGCGAGCACTGGAAAGTGGTCGCCCCTTGCTGCGTGCCACCAATACCGGCATGACTGCAATCATTGATGACAAGGGCAGGATTAAATCGCTGGCTGAACAGTTTGAGGTGACATCTATCAGTGCCACCATTCAGCCACGTGGTGGAATGACACTGTATGCTTATACGGGGAATGGGTTAGCAGTGTCGTTGGCCATATTGTTGATTGCCTTTGTGGCTTGGCGTCTGCGTCGACAAAAGTAATGATGCCTGGGTATGACTTTAGATTTTTATCCGAGATATTTTGTAAGTGGCCAAAAAAAAGAAAATAAAAATTACTGCTGAGAATAAATGCAGCTTTTGTAAGAATTCAAAATGCTGCACCTATGTATCGCAGCAGGTTGATACGCCACGATCAATGAAAGACTTTGATTTTATTATGTGGCAACTATCACATAATGACGTCCAGCTTTACAAAGATGAGGATGGCTGGTTTCTATTGTTTAATCAGCTTTGTCGTCACTTGTTACCCGCAGGTGGCTGCGGTATTTATGCAACGCGCCCGCGTATCTGCCGTGAATATGATAATGATTTTTGTGAATATGATATGCCGGCCGAAGACGGTTTTGATCTGTTTTTCAAAGATGATGCCGAGTTAGATAAATATTGTCGCCAGCGTTATAAAGGCTGGGGCAAACGTTTCGAAAAATGGGGCGTTTGATTTTGATATATTATGATGTGGCTGTACCATTGTTTGGGCAGGCACGCTTTTTTTGTGTTTCTATTCCTTAATTTTCCTAGCAAAGGCTGAGCTCAAGGTTGATGCTTTCCAGGTGAGTAGTTTCTTCTTCCAAGTCGGCTTGTGTCAGTGGGTGTTGGCTCAGCCACTCAGGTTCCAGGCATAATTCAATTTTGTTTTTATTTGTCATTTTAATACTGAAATCAGGCATAGGGACGTCGCTGCGGCTACGGTGCAAAATCACCGCCAAACGTAAAATGGTGGATAATTGTTTGACCGGTTTGTAGATACGTTTGGGTAATTCTTTGTAAAGCTTAACGGGTAGTTTGCGACGGTGGCTAAGCACCAGTGCGGCGAGAAAGCGTTGTTCAAATTGTGAAAATCCGGCCAGGTCTGAGTGTTCGATGATGTAAGCGCCGTGCTGGTTGTGGCGATTATGGGCGATGTCCAGTCCGATCTCGTGCAAGTCACTGGCCCAGCCCAGCCATTCGTCAGCTTCATTAAAATTAAGTCCCCAGCTGTTTGTGAGCTGTTGCAAAATATAGTGGCTGGTTTTTTTAACCCGTTGAGCTTGTACCCGGTCGGCATGATAGCGTTTGGCAAGGTGGTTGATGCTGGCATCACGAATATCTTCATCCTTGAGTCGACCGAGTAGGTCATGTAACAGGCCTTCACGTAGGGCACGGTCTGACACTTCCAACTGTTTGATGTTCAATGCCTCGAAGGTGGACAGCAAGACAACCACTCCACCGATAAACACGGGGGCACGCTCATCGCTCAGACCATCCAGCTTGATTTGGTCAATGTGCTCAAATTCGGCCAGTGCAGTGATTAGCTTTTGCAGCCCTGCCAGGGTGATGTGGTCCTTGTCCCAGCCAGCGGTGCTGATGACCTTGATGACGGAACGGATGGTGCCTGATGCGCCAATGGCTTGATCCCAACCGCGTTTTTTGAACTTGCGCACATGGGGTTCAAGTTCAGTCAAGGCAAAGGTGCGTGCTTTGGCCAGTTTTAACGGGCTGATTTTGCCGTTGCCAAAGAAGCGCTTGGTGATGCTGACACAGCCCATTTCCAAGCTTTCCATAAAAATGGGGCCGGCATCGTTGCCAATAATGAGCTCAGTGCTGCCGCCACCAATATCCATTACCAGGCGTTGTCGATCGGCGACGGCCTTGCTGTGGGCAACACCCAGATAGATCAAGCGGGCCTCTTCAACGCCGGCGATGATATCGATAGGGTGACCAAGGGCCTCTTCCGCCAGATCTAAAAATGCCTCTGAGTTGCTAGCGTTGCGCAGAGTATTGGTGCCGACGGCGCGGACGCTACCCGGCGGGAAGTCCGCGAGTCGTTGGCCAAATTTTTTCAGGCACTCCAGCGCCCGAGCCTGCGTTGCCTCGGTAATGGCGTTGTTAGCATCGATGCCGCTGCCCAGACGCACAGATTCACGAATCTTGTCCATCACGGCCAATTGGCCATTTTGGATGCGGGCAACGATCATGTGGAAGCTGTTGGAGCCAAGGTCGATGGCGGCGGCGAGTTCAGGTGTTGATTTGGGCATGATAAGTCGATTTTTTCAGAGGCAATATTCAATCGATCAGTTTGATGTCGGCTGGGCGAATGAGTTGCTGTAATTGACCGCACTGCGGTGCAAGTTGTTGCCAATTGTCCGGCAAGTAGATTTGAGCCAGTGTTGCGGTTGTCATTAATTTACCCTGGTTTGAAAATGGTAGCGCGGGGCCGCAAAGATAGCCGAGCAGGTCATCCAGGCCAGGGTTATGGCCAACCAGCATGATATGTTTTATGTTTTGCGGACTCTGCGCCATGATCTCACGCAGGCGGTTGAGATCAGCCAGATACAGGCGTTCATCAAACTGTACCAGAGCATCGGGAATGGTGAAGTTTTTACGCAGCAGGGCCAATGTTTGCCTGGCTCGCTGTGCGGGTGAACAGACGATCCATTCAGGTTGAATGTGTTGCTGTTTCATCCATTGCCCCATCTGAGCGGCTGTGTTATTGCCGCGGCTATTTAATGGGCGATCAAAATCTTGTTGCTCAGGGCTGCCCCAGTCAGATTTGGCATGGCGAAACAGCAGTAATGTTTTCATGAAGACTATTCTTTTTCCGCACGAATAAAATAGGTATCGCGACACTTGGGGCAGGGCGGTATATGGCCCGTGGAATGAAAATGCAGCATTTCACCGCAGCCCATGCAGACCAGAGTCCCGGGGCCGGTGATTTCGCCAGTGCGGTGTTGGCTAGCTTCGGCCAACTGTTCTTCAAAATCGAGCATATCCAGCTTGGCTCGGTCAGCAACGCTGAGAAACATCTCCAACAACCGGTTTTCAATCAGCTCAATATCAAAGCGTAACCAGTCTTTCAGTTCCTGGGCTTCGTCGCCGGCCAGATATTGACCGGCATCCTGTAGGTCACGGCGCAGAAACTCACCAATTTTGACGGCTTCTTCGCGGGTGACCTCACCCAATTCTACAGCCTTCTCTTCGGCGACGTTGATGGCTTTGTGAAGCAGCGGCTCGGTGGCTTTTTCTGCCTTGGTCAGCGCTTCGCTGACGCGGATCATCATTTGGTTGTAGGCATGCACCAGCTTTTCGTTATTTGGGCGGTTATCATTGCTCATGGCGGTCTCCTTTGCTATTGATCTTACACCTATAGTGTCAAACTTGGCGCTAAAAAGTGCAAGCACTGCTATGGTTACGGTATCATTCTGGCTTTGTTGTATTAATTGAAATTGGTGAGAAAAAAGTGACAATGGATGCGCAATACTCAGCCGCTACAGTTGAACAGGCTGCCCAGGACTACTGGGAAGAGAATAAGACATTTAACGTGACTGAGGATGCCTCGAAAGAGAAGTATTATTGCCTCTCCATGTTTCCTTATCCCAGTGGCCGCCTGCACATGGGGCATGTGCGTAATTATACTATTGGCGATGTGATCAGCCGTTTTCAGCGTATGCAGGGCAAAAATGTGATGCAACCCATGGGCTGGGATGCTTTTGGC
>JAJRWO010000063.1 GCA_024276775.1 Gammaproteobacteria bacterium
ACGTATCTAAAAATGCAGGGTCGTCATCACGCCCCCTTTGTCCAGCAAAACCTGCTGAGCAGAAATGGCGGATATTTTGTGCCCCGTGGGTAACATCGCGCCGACAAAATATCGCGCTCCGTCAGTGGTCACAAGATAGGCGGGATCACCTGGCACAATTGAGGCTATACGTTTACCCGGGTCACTGTCTATGTCCGTTGGTTTGGCAGACACTGGCGGCAACTCATTGTCAGCCACCACGCCAAGCAGGCCGATAATATCGCGCTTGGCGATAGTTTCCACACGCCGCAACTGCTCCAGGTCTGCTTCCGTTGTCGTTACAGAGACAATACCGAAACCTTGGGACTGCACGTTAGCAGCAATACCATTAACACGATAGATGTCACGCACGGCGACGACAAGCTGCTCTCCCACCAGAATCTGGAGTTGCACCTGTGTCAAGTTGGCTGACCCGGCCAATAATTGCACCAGGCGCTCCCGCTGCTCTCGGCTTGCCAGGTAACCGCGAATAACAAATGTTCCAGGCTCCGGCTCCACAACGTCCAAGGCACGAAAATCAGCGATCCCTTCCAGCGCCACAGTAATATCTTTCGCCTGTAACACGGTTTCTGGCTCGCTTATGCTGCTAAAGGCACCCATCCCCAGCATGAGAGAAAACACCAGCACAGCGGCGGCACTCGACCATAAAACCATACTCTTTTTTGTCACACCTGACGGCGGCGGGCCTGATTGTTGATGCGCGGCTGAGTAAGTCTCATGCATATCCAGTGGTTCAGTTTTATCAGACACTGAATCAACATTAAACTGCGGCATTTCTGCCCAACGCGCGCTATTTTGTTCACCGTAGGCGAGATGAATAGCGCCAATATTCAGTGCAACGTAGGGCGGCAGTTCGGTGCTATTGCCTGCCGTTATTCGCTGCCCCAATAATCCAACTTCGCCTGTCAGCACATCAAGCGTGGCACTGTCCGCACCAATATTCAACCGAATATGCTGACCGGCCATGCCTGGATCTCTGAGTACAATATCTGTACCAAGATCACCACTGATATCAATACTTTGCCCGCATTGAAGTGGTGCACGTGCACCCGCCTGCTCGCCATCGAGGATAAATAATTCCAATGACTGCTCGTTTGTCATATGCACTTTTTCCAACAGGTGAATTGTCGTTGTTGCGGGGCAAATATCAGCGCCTCACCAGCTATGCAGATCAATCCCATGACTCACTCCATTCCCACACACTCTCTTCAGCCATTGGTGCCGCTTGCGTATTGTTTTTTTCACGCTGTTCCAGGTTTTGTGTTTCATTTTGTTCGTCCATGGCTGGCGCTTGCATGTCGCTTATTAATAAAGCTTCTGCCTGATCGGCCGGCTGACCTCCTGGTGCAAGCCGTGGCGATATAAGAAACATGCGTTCGATACGTTGTTTTCGATCGTTGGTGGTTTTAAACAACCTGCCAAGCACTGGAATATTCCCCAGCAAAGGCAACCGACTTTCGGTCTCGGATGTCGTTTCACGCACCATGCCGCCAATCAGCAGGCTGTCCCCTGCATTGATCAACGCTTGGGTGTTGATGGTGGAACGCTCAACAACCGGGATTCCATCCACGGTTTGAGTAGAAAGGTTACCGTCTTCCACGGTCACCAGCAATTTAATCCTTACCTGCCCGTCGTCTTTAAAGACGTGGGGCGTGACACGCAATGAGGTACCGACAGAAACATCAAACAAATCAGTTTCATAACTGCCTGCAACACGCACATAGAAAGTGGAGCTGGTATCAAAAATCGCTTCAACATTTGACAGTGTCAGCACCTGGGGCCTGGATACGATGCGGGCAGCGCCTTCGGCTTCCAAGGCATTAATGCGGGCAATAAACGTCGCATTGTCTCCCAACACCATTGAAACAAAACCGCCGCGCCCAGATGGGGTGACGTCCGTATTATCACGCAGACGGAGATCCGAGCCGTCACCCCGACCAAAAAGAACCGCATCATTGTTGTTGTTCCAGCGCCAGTTAATCCCCAGTTCACGCAGCCGACTGGTATTGATATCAATAATGGTTGCTTCGATTTCCAGTGATTGAGGTTCCACGTCTAACGAGGCGATCAGCTGTTCATAATGTGCCATGCGCTCAGGTGCATCACGAACAATAATAGCATTCAGTCGCGGATCTGCTTCGATTCGCACCTGGCTATCCCGACCGGAAGCCGATATGAATGAGCGACTCTCCGACCCCTGTTGCCCTGCCATATCAGCATGTTCTGTATTAGATCCGGGACTATGATCGTCGGCATCCGCAATCCCCAACCTGCCCAGACCCTCGTCCGTACCCGCCAGACCCTGGCCCCGCAACCCAGGGCGGGCGGAGCGAAGAAGATGATCCTGCGTCGCTGCTCGGACATTTTTTTGTGGTGAAGCAGAGAATAGGGAACGCAATATGCTCGCCACACCCGGCACGACCAGTTGCCGACCGGCGAAGGTGACGGTAACATCCTGCGCCCAGGCGTAACGAAGATAGAAGACCTTGAATCCCAGAGGGGGCTGTGCCGCTTGCGCCTTCCGCGCGGCCTGAACCAATTCTTCCACTTGTTCAATGAAACGTGGCGTGCCTGTGACAATTAAACTGCTATCTTGTATGGTGCGCACCGTATTGCGTGAATCAGTCAGCCACATTTCATCACTACCACGCACCACGCGCTCTGCCACCTGGGGCGCAAGTGCAAGCACCTTCCGCGTTACGTCACTGGCGGCAAAAATGTGTACCACAACACCATCGTAATATGCGATTAACCCGAACGCGCGCGAAACATCCTGCAACACCTGGTGCGCCGTACTATTAAAATTTGCATTCACCACACCGGACACTGATGCATGTACCGATACTGGCAAGCCAATCTGCCCAAACAGATCTTGCATAAAGTCCTCGATAGGCTGTTCACGGGCAGTCAATTGCACGTTTTTTTTGGTATTGGGTATGGATGCAGCCTGCCCCACCGATGAGACAATCATCAAGCCCACAAAAGCGAGCACAGGAACAAGTAAGCCCGGACGCCTAAAAGAATATAAGGTATTCATTGTTTGTTTAGTTTTCTTCATTAAAAAATCTTCATTCATCATCAGGCACTTTTTAAAAACAATCATTGCACTATTGCGCATACACACCGCCCAAACGACCACTCAGACAGCCGCAAGCTTCGGGTTTTCCGGCAAGCCCACACGATCCACTGCATCCAGCTTCAGCGTCGGCATCAACTCATGAAAGGACAATACAGGAAGATCAAAGCATTCCTGTTCTATCATTTTTCGTATATGACGGCGCAAATCAACAGTGGTGACGATTGCCGCCGGCTGGTGCTTGCTAATCGCCACCATAAATACCTCGATTATTTTTTTCGCATCCGCAGGTTCGATGGCCAACTGTTGCACACCTGCCGTCACCCGTATCGATTGCCGCAGCGACTCTTCAAGTTCGGGCAGCAAGAGTATTGCCCGTAAGGAACCATGAGGTGCGTAACGATGACTGAGCTGCCGCTGGAGCGAGATACGGGCGAACTCAGTCAACGCAAAGAGGTCTTTTTCACGCTGGCCAGCATCGGCAATCGCTTCAAGAATAACGCGCAAATTACGAATGGGAACCTCTTCTTCCACCAAAACCCGCAATATATCAGCAATCCGCTGTGTGGGAATGACTCGCAATACTTCCTTAATCACTTCTGGATAGTCGCCACTGGTTTGCGCCAGCAGTGTGCTGGTTTCCTGAATACCGATAAATAACGCCGCGTGCCGCCGCAACGCTTGGCGTACTGCTTCGGGAATCACATCGGCCGGGTGATCGCTCAGCGTATCTCCCTGAGCAATCGGCACCTCAAAGGCAAGTAATTGCCAGCCATCATTATCACCTCTATGCCAATGAATACTGATATGCGGCAGTGGCGCACCCAGGTTAACCTGAAAATCATCCATCACATCCTGCAAACCTTGCAGCAGAGCAGGTTCGGCCTTGCCATATACACCATGCCGGGGAAGTTGTAATAACAGCGGCACGGCTGGCCGCACGTCGGGTTGTGCCGTCGCCAACACCTGGGGCATTGACGCCTCATCAGGCTCCTTAATCATGGCGACGGCGGGCGCAGAAAAACGATCAATTCGTGCTCGCAAAGCAGGGGTTAGCATTGCGCCAAGCAGCACCAAGCCAAACCCAAGCACCATAAATATGGCCACGGGAAAACCCGGCACCGTCGCCAATAAAAAGCAAATTGCGCCCGCTACCAGGAGAACACGCGGGTTCGCCGTTAATTGCTTCTGGATCGAATCACCGAGATGTTTGTCCTGCTCCGCATCAGTGGCACGGGTGACGATCAAGCCCGCAGCCATGGCCCCCAGCAAGGCTGGAATTTGCGCCACCATTCCGTCACCGATGGTCAAAATGGAATATTTCACCATCGCTTCCCCCGTATCCATGCCCTGCTGCATCACGCCCACTCCCAGACCACCAAGGAGATTAATGATGATAATCACAATGCCGGCAATGGCGTCACCCTTGACGAATTTCATTGCCCCATCCATGCTGCCATGAAGCTTACTTTCCAATTCAAGCTCGCGGCGCTTGCGTCTTGCTTCGTCTTTGTCAATCAAACCCGAACGCAAGTCAGAGTCAATGGATAACTGTTTGCCCGGCATCGCGTCCAGAGAAAACCGCGCCGCAACTTCCGCCACACGCTCTGCCCCCTTGGCGATAACAATAAACTGCACCACCGTAATGATCAGAAACACCACCAGGCCCACCACCAGGTTACCGCCAGCGACTAGCTCACCAAAGGTATCAATAATGTGCCCCGCCTCACCTTCCAGTAGGATCATACGGGTAGTTGCAATAGACAGTGCCAGCCTGAACAGTGTACTAATCAACAAAATGCTGGGAAAAACAGAAAATTGCAGCGGCGATGTAATGTAAACAGCCACCAAAATCAACACCAGGCCAAAGGCAATATTAACCGCTACTAGCAGATCGATCATCACCGCAGGTAACGGCAATACCATCAATGCGATAATCGCCACAACACCAGCGGCTAACATTAAATCGCTATAACGCGACAGTATGCTATCGGATGTCTCATTTGCTGATTTAAAATACTCTGATAAGCTCATTTCTATTCCCTACTACCTACTACTACCACTTAGCCACATATTAACGTTCAAAAATCAGCGTATATTTTTTAATTTCAGGTAATGACTCACAACACTGCGCACATAAGCTTGTGTTTCCCGGTATGGGGGGATTTGACGGCCATACCTAATCACTGCGTTTTCGCCGGCATTGTAGGCAGCCAAAATCAAACGTAAATCACCCCCAAATAAAGCCTGCAACTTTTTAAGGTA
>JAJRWO010000006.1 GCA_024276775.1 Gammaproteobacteria bacterium
TGAAAGACAAACTGACGTTTTTTACCTGATAAATCCATTCCCACAAACCCAAAGGACTTACCCGAGTAGTCAGGAAAATAGCGTAAATCTTTCACTAACTCAACTTTCTCACCCGACTTCACCGTAACCACAACTGATTTTCTGCCCAAATCAAGCCTTTTCGGTGATGCTGGCAGCAGCATTAATCGCGTCGCCAAAATTCTATTCACGCCTATCAAAAAAATAAAACTCGCTAGAAACATCAATATATAAGTCAAGGTTTGATCGCCGCCATACCATGACTTGGCGGAATACGAGCCTAGCAACAGTACCACAGGCACATACAGCAACGCATCCCAAGCAGCACCGCGCTTATCCGCTACTAAAACATAATTGTCTACCTTAGCCATCACCCTAGCCCAGCAGCAATCACCCGCTTAAGCACGTGCTCTAGCTCACCATACAGCACACGCCCCGATTGTTTGTACTGCACCAACTGGTCCGCATCAATGACATATGTCCACGGGTCACCCATCACTTTAAATGCTTTGAACGCCTCGGGGTTCTGATATTGATCCATATGCAAAAAAATCACATCATCTTCATACTGGGTCAGTAAGCCTTTCAGCATCTGTAGCTGCTTATCACAAACAGTGCAATGACCTGGCGTTGCAAACTCAAGCACTATTGGCTTGCCCTGCAACAAAGCTTCATCAAGTGAATACTGGTACATTCGCTCATCTGGGTAGCGATAGCTCGTGATTCGACTAAAGTCACCATCCACATCGGCAAGCGTTTTAGTTTTAACCTGCGGTGCCTTGGAACCCACATTCAAGGCATTTTCAGGCGCGGCACCACACCCTAGTACAAAAACTGCCAACATCGAAATCAAAGCAAGACGAATCACTGCAACCCTCCTAATAATTCTTTTCCCAACCAATACAAGTTTTTGCAAGATTATAGGCCCAAATACAATTTGCCAGCAGCACTATGGTACCAAAAACCCCCATTGCCGCAAGCCATGGCTTAACAATCTGTTCAACCTCGGCCGGCGACATGAACTCGCTCGCTGTACCGCCCAAAATCCCAGCGATCGTGAACAAAAGTACCATACCAATTAAGCCAATATTATGCATCCAGAAATGCACCTTTACCAGCTTGACGCTATATATAGGCCGCCTGACTAAGCGCGGAATAATATAATACACACCCGCAAAAATCGCCATTTCTACCCAGCCCAGCAGATTAATATGGGTATGAGCACGAACAATTAAATCTCCAAACAAGCGATGATCAACAAAGTGACGAAACTCTGCAATACCGCCCATCAGGGCCCCCCAAGAAAAACCAATCAAACTGTAAATAATGCAACAGTACACAAACCAAAGTGTGTACTTAATGTAAACTTTATCTTCCGCCCAAGGCTGACTTTGATTCGCCACAATTACACCTCTTTTCAACTACTTTGCCATCGCTTCCGACTCGCGAATATCCTGATATTTATCCTTCCAGTCCTCCGGAGCAACGGCCTTCAGCATGTTATCAATAAACTGCGATTTACCTTCGGGCGGAAACGGTGATGATGCCGACCCTCGCTCAGCCTTCAAGCCAAATAAAAACTCTGCAATGACCTTTAAATCCAGATCATCCATTTCAGGCACATAAGCCGCTTCCTTCGGCCTCATACCATGATCAATAGTGACGGCACCATACGTCTCTTCCGGTTTTTTAAGAAAGGCATAAATATATTCATATGTACGCTTAGAACCCAGGCCATCCAACGACAACCCCATATTAGTTCCATTGCGCATCGCCCGATGACAGGCGGTACAACCTTTTTCACGAAAAAGCAGCGAACCACGATGCCCCGCCTCAGTAAATTCATACCGGGTTTTAACGTCGAACAACGGTTCATCAGTATTCATCCGAACAAATTCAAGCACTGCATATCCGATTATCGCAGCAATGATAAACGCCCCAAAAATCCCAAACAGAACTTTCTCACCCTGCTTCATTGAATTTTTACTGGACATACTTCAATTTTCCTATCACTAGCAAACCCTTACAAAATAACCCAGAAACAAAAAAGGCGGTTAACCCGCCTTTTTTGATTACTTAGACACAGGAAAGTTCTATGCCCCAGTAAGTTTTTTACCGTTATAATATTATGGCAAATACTCAACAGGAATACGCGTATTACCCATAGTGGTTGGCGGCGCTTGAGTCAAATATGTTGCAACATTAAGAATATCCTCATCACTCAACTTCTTAGCCACAACCTGCATTTGCTTCATAGGGTCATTAGTCCGAGAGCCATCACGAAATTTTTTCAACTGACTGACCAGATAAACAAACTTCTGCTCACCAATACGCGGAAACATTGGCTCGACACCACGACCACTATGCCCATGACATGATAGACACGCAGGAATACTACGTTCAACATTACCAAAATTCACAAGCTCTTTGCCCAAGTGAGCAACACCGACCTCAACACCACTTTCTTTCAAAGCCGCCACATCAGAACCACCGGAGGCGACCTGAAGCTGCTTGCCAGAAAAAACACGGCCAAGGGAATTCAAATAAGCTGAAACATCTTTGCGATCCTGCGGAGACAAACCCTTGGCATTGGCATTCATGACATACATCACGGTATCCATGCGCCTGTCATTGGCGTAATCTTCCAGCTGTTTAGTCATAAACTGATAAATTTGACCCGCCAGACGCGGCGTACCTAAATTATCATCACCAAGACCTTCCGCACCATGACATGAATTACACGCAGGCACATCACCCTTGCCTTGCTCAAAAATAGTTTTGCCGTTAGCGTAATCAGCGCCTGTTACTTTACCCGCTGCCATCGCAGGTGATAACACAACAGACATGGCTACAATCGACACCGCCCCCAATTTTTTCAAATAAGTGTGCATATTAAAGACACCCTCCCAGATTCTTGTCTTTGTAAACCTTCTTCCCCAACGGCATACCCTACACTTGAGACCATCAGGACGTCAACAAATTAAAGCGCTAGCCATTTTACGTTATCGACCAGCACTTTAACTATAAAAAACCAGTTTTAAGAATTCTTTTTTAGAATAAAAGCCGCTAATGCAAAAGCACAGACGAACCAAATTGCGTAAAGAGTGAGAATTTGACCTGTTTGCAACATTATTTTGCCTCCCAAGCAGTAATATTGTTTGTTGTTATTAATTCAACCAAAACCCAAATTTTAAAGTACAGCCAAGACGATGTATATCATGTCGAACATTGAAAACGCAAGTATTCCACACAAAATATTGACACCATCTATACTGCGCATGGCAATCATACCCCATTCATCGTAAGGCTGCGACAACAGTATGCATACTCAAGCAAATTAAGCTATGATCTGCGACTTTGCCTAACTCGGGCTTGCCTGTTCTTGTAGGAATGTTGAATGAGTAAAGAAAAACTATCTCAATATTGGGGAATACTGGTTCTATTACTTTGGGGCGGTATTGCAATAAGCCTTGGCCTGTTACGTTTTGACGCCTATGGTATTGACGAATCCGCTGCTCGTGCACTGCTACTTAACTGGACAGTCGCCGACCGCGTGATTAACCCAATCGTGACACTGGGTGCGCCTGATTTTCGCGCATTGGTATTTATCCCTCTGGGGGCTTACTGGTCCGGCAGCTTTGTCGCCTTGAAAGTGTTCATGTTGATTATTCTGTTTGCCGCTGTCACCTTACTGTACAAGCACTGCAAACAACAAGATAGTGAAGCGGCTCTATTGGCATCAGGCTTGCTGCTCATTGCACCTCTCACATTTATGCAGATTAACGCCGTCGGTGCCGGCCCCTTCTTGTTGCTCGGCTTTGGCCTTGGGCTATGGCTGGATCATCGCTATCGTAGCGTTGGCAAACAATTGGGCGGCTGGTATTTCATTCAATTACTATTGGTTGTCACGCTGATTTCAATTCATCCTGCTGGTCTGGCCTATCCCCTGGCCTTGGCTTGGGAATGGCGCAAGAACCCACTCAATCAAACTCAGGCCAGACAAATGCAAATTGGCATCGGCATTGCCTCGGTCATTGCCTTATTACTCAACTATTTGCTTAGCAATCCAACCTTTGACTGGGGCCTTAACCCACTCGCCACATTAGGTGCCGCCGCCCTTGGCCGGATTCCTGGCGACCCAAGCCCACTAAATTACACCCCCGGCATCCTGCCCGGTCTGATTATTGCCGCTATTGTGTTCGCTTATCGCAAAAAAATAGTCAGTGAACTGATGCCACGCATGTTATTGCTTGGCGGTTTATTGGGCCTTGTTGTCGCAGACTATGGCTGGGCAATGATCATGCTGGCACTGGTACTTTACTGCGGTATGCCGCTGCTGATAAAACTCAACAACACCATGGGTGCCAACAGCTTTGCCGGCCAACGCGGGCTGGTGATGGGAGTAATATTTATCCTTTGCATACTCTTCATGTTCGGTGATCGCAGCTATCGCAGCAGCAACATTCTTGCCACCCTTGAACCACACGATGAACTCATTAAAACCCTGACCATTGAAACCGAATCACTGGAAAACAATTTTTTCACCAGTAGCGAGTGGCCCGCCCGGACGATGCTTGCATTGAAACGCCCTGTATTTCCATTACCACCAGCATTTGCTTCACCCGAAGAACTGCTCAAGAACATCGACAAGATTGACTTCATCATCTTCAATCCAAACAACCCCGCCAACAAACAGTTGCGCGACCAACTGGCCAACCTGACTAAACAAACAGAAACCTTAGTCCAATCACGTAACGGCGTGATTATTAAGGTAAGGCACGATACCAAAAAGGTGACGCCTAGCCCGATCCTCTAATCATCTGTTAACGCTGACAACGACGGCAGTAATAGCTGGCACGCTGCCCCAGACGTAATAGCTTGAT
Organism: Gammaproteobacteria bacterium; assembly: GCA_024276775.1. Classification (GTDB taxonomy): domain Bacteria; phylum Pseudomonadota; class Gammaproteobacteria; order Tenderiales; family Tenderiaceae; genus Tenderia. The sequence continues at coordinate 4,902 of JAJRWO010000006.1, forward strand.
TGCCGTACCACAACACAAGCAAGGCTCAGCTTCACGACCATAGACCCGCAATTGCTGTTGAAAATAACCGGGTTTGCCGTTGCCATCGACAAAATCACGCAAGGTGGTACCGCCCTGCTCAATCGCTTGAGCCAAAATATTTTTGATCTCTGCCACTAATATTTCACAACGTCGCCGCGACAGCCGGCCTGCTGCTAGCTGCGGCCTAACGCCAGCACCAAACAAAGCCTCGCTGGCGTAAATATTGCCCACCCCTACCACCGTGTGGCTATCCATCAAAAACGGTTTAATCGCCTGCCTGCGTTTGCGTGAACGCTGGTAAAGATATTCCGTATCAAACACCCCAGATAGCGGCTCTGGCCCCAGATTGACTAATAGTTTATGTTCAAGGGGATCACCCTCAATCCATAGCACCGAACCAAAACGCCGTGGATCATGCAGGCGCAAGACTTTGCCGCCTTCAAACACAATATCAATATGATCATGTTTCTCGGCTGGCACATTAGCATCAACCAAGCGCAAACTGCCCGACATCCCCAAGTGCACCATCACCGTGCCCGTTTCGACATGCAGCAACAGGTATTTACCGCGCCGCCCCACTGTGGAGATCATCTGCCCCGGCAAATCCACCAGCAAGGTCTGCGGCACCGGGTAGCGCAGCTTTTGCCGCCGCAACACCAGCGCATCAATTACTTTACCCTCAACGTGTGGCGCAATACCGTTACGTGTGGTTTCTACCTCTGGTAATTCAGGCACACCATAATCCTCTTTTACTCACCAGCCAAAGACGACCACTGCAATAATCGCTTTGCTTGTGACTCGTCAAACACATACTCAAGCCCCAGATCAGCACGTTGCAACAACAACTCATCGCCTACCTGTAACACCGACAAGTGCATCGTTTGCCCTGAGGAAAACGTCAAAACAATCACTTTTTCAGCGACCTGATACGTCAATGGCTGCAGCCGCAAGGCTCTGGCCTCGCCCCAGGCATACACCAGCGCCTGCAACTGTTCAACAGACGCAGGGGCTTTATCTCCTTCATAGCGCCAGCCTTGGAGTTCATGCACGAGTTTACCCAGCCCCGGTAATTCAAGTTTTACCAAGACATCATTTGGCAGCAGTCGCATCGAAACATACTCGTACCAATCTTTACGCAATATCGAGATTTCATTCTGCAACACCATGTGCATCACATCCGCCACCTTGACATAAAGATGGCTATTGAGCGGATTCACACGACCAAAACTCAGCTCGACCCCATCCACCACCAGCCCTGCCCTGGCAGGCTGAAAACCATATTTGGCCAACTCCAAATCCACAACAGAATAGCGTTTCAAACTTAGTTGAGAGAGGAAAGAGAGAACCTGCTTAACCATAAACGGATCAGCGGCAACTTCAACAGGCGACTGCAAATACCATTGTCCATCCCGCTGTTGTAGTTGCACATTTTGCGTTTCAGGCCGGATGAATTCAAGCTGTTTCAACGTAGCAGGGTTGATCAACAACAATGGAACCTGTTGTTGCGACTGCTTGCCTGGTTCAAAATAAACTACCGTTGCCAACAGCAACACCAGTAGCAATAAAACCAAATTTAGCCAGCGGCGAGTCATCAGGCCTTACGCCTTTTCAACCAGACTCCCAGACCCGTCAACAACAAAATCGCGGGTAAAAACACAAGAAAACCAAAACCAATCACCATTGACGCATTGCGCGACAGGTTCAGGCTCCTGCCCAGCGTGATCTTCGCTGGCACGGCAATCAATTGGTCATCACGGCTCAACCAGTTAAGCATATTCATTCCCAGATCAAGATTACCGCCATTACCAAGATAGGCGTTAGAGAGAAAGTCCCCATCCCCCACCACCACGATACGTTGCTGTTTTGACTCCGCCTCATCCTTGGCATATTCATTATCTAAACCACGTGTTAGCGCCACCGCCAGACTTAAAGGGCCTGCCACATCTTCCCGTTCATCAAAGCCAATTTCACCCGCCAGCACCCCGGTTTCGGACCAGCTGCGCTCAGTGGTAAAAAGAAAACCATCCGCCTGCCACTGCCCCTGTGGCTCCACCATCACACCCGCAGCACGCGGGAAAATAGTCAGCATATCCAAACCATCCACCAGCGGATGCAGTCCATAGTCACCAACAATGGCAAAGGTCGGGTCATCGATAGCAAACATTTGCGCCGCAGGGTCAACAATCACCCCCGGCTCAAAGCTTATACCCAACTGCTCCGCCAACGGCTCCAGACCAAACATCTCGCCAGGATCTGCTAACCACAGCAGGTTGCCACCCTGACGAACATACGCTTCAATCAATGCCACTTCACCCGGCAGAAAATCCACCTGAGGCCCAGCCACCACTAACACATTGGTATTATCCGGTACCAATCCCGCTGTGGCCAAATTCAAACCATGTAACTGAAAGCCCTTGGCTTCTAACTGCTGCGCCCAAACCTGCAAGTCATGATTGGCCTTATCAAAGGGACTGCGCTCGCCGTGCCCTTCAACAAACACCAGCCAAGGCTCTGAGGCACGCAACAAACGTTGCAGCGCATTAGTAATAGCCTGCTCATTCAATGCAGTAATTTGCTCACTGCGACCCTGGTATTCAAGCAATAACTCACCATCAACCTTAATGCCTAACTGACGCACTCTGTCTGGCTCGGTATCGGGATTGATAAATTCGAATTTAAATGATTTTTTATGACGCTGATAACGCCCCAATAAGTCGGCGATATACTGATGCATGGCACCAGAATCGACAGTAAAGACAGACGCCTTAACCTGCTCCGGCATCTGATCCAGCACACGCGCACTGGCTACGGACAAGGTATTGCGATTATTGGCCGTCCAATCAGCCTGGTATTGATAGCGCTGACTAAGCCAGGCCAGCAATCCCACCACCAACACAAATAACAGCACAAACACAATATTTTGCAAACGGATCTGACGCCTTGAATTCTTTGTCACTTTCATAGCGGCCTCCTAGTGCTGCAATCTATCGGCATCAAGCCGACGAATACTCATCACCAAAAACAGCGTGACAAACAGCAGATAATAAATCACATCCGCACTATTAAACACCCCCCTCAACAATGATTCAAAATGCCGCAGTAATGACAAATAAGCAAACAGTTCGCTGGCCTGGCCAGCACTTTGATTGCCCCCGGCCCAGTCAATAATCCACAACAGCAACAGCACCCCAAAGCTGCTCACCGCAGCAATGGTTGGCTGCACAGTCAAGGTCGACATAAACAAACCCAGTGCCGCAAAACTGGCCAGCAATAACACTAAGCCCAATACACCGGCTAGCAACATCCCCATATCGAGACTACCCCCCGCCAGCAATGACAATGGCATCAATACAATCATCAATACCGTAATTAATAAGAAGCCCATTACCCCCAGAAACTTGCCCAGCACAATTTCACTCATGGACAGGGGCGCAGAAAATAACAGGCTCAAAGTTTGAGCACGGCGCTCTTCACTGACCAAGCGCATGGTTAGCATTGGCACCACCAACAATAAAACCACCGCAGCATTCCCCAATAGCGGTACGACAATAATCTCGGTAACACCCGGCGCACCTTCCACCCCCAATAAACGAGATTGCAACGTCATAAACAAATCTAACTGGGTCAAAAACATATACCCCAGGATCAACTGCACCACTGCCAGTATCGACCAGGCCAGCGGTGAAACAAACAGACTACGTAACTCACGCCCGGCAATTGTGAAGGCCATCATGACACGAGCCTCACTTTATCCGTCTCGTGTTCGCTGCTGGTAATGTCGACAAATATCTGCTCCAGACTCATGCGCTCCGGCCGAATTTCAGACAAGCCCCAACCCTGTGCCACCGCCTCAATCACCACTCGCTCGGCCAGCAGCTCAAGCGGGTGGGCATGAAGGCGAAAATGGCCATCACCAAGCGATTCAACCTGACCCTCGCCAACAATCTTTTCCAGCGCCGCAGGTTCCGGCGGCTGACGTAAGGTCAACCACAGACTCTCACCCCGCATACGCTGCTGCAAACCGGCAATCGTATCACTCAACACCAGCCGGCCCTTATTGATAATCTGTACACGATCACAGGTTGCCTGCACCTCGGGCAGAATATGCGTCGACAAAATCACGCCATGCTCGTCACGCAGTTCACTAATCAAATGACGAATTTCACGAACCTGAATCGGGTCGAGTCCCACCGTCGGTTCATCCAGAATCACTACCGCCGGTGAATGAATAATCGCCTGGGCAATACCGATGCGCTGCCGATAACCCTTAGACAAATTACCGATCAGACGTTTACCCACCTCAGTCAGACCACAGCGCTGCTTGGCCACATCCAAAGCGCTTTGTCGTTGCGCCGCCGGAATACGATTGAGACGGGCGCAGTAACGCAGATACTCATCTACTGTCAACTCAAGATACAGCGGCGGTTGATCGGGCAAATAACCCATTAGCGCCTTCGCCTGCTTCGGTTGATCCAACAGATCGACACCAGCAATCATAACCCTGCCGGCACTGGGAGCCAGATTGCCACTCAGGATCTGCATCGTGGTTGACTTGCCGGCGCCGTTAGGGCCAAGAAAACCCATCACCTCACCTTTCCTGACTTCAAAGCTAATGTCGTCCAAGGCCTGCAACGGCCCGAAGCTGCGACTAAGCCCATCAACCTGTATCAATATATTTTCTGACGCCATATTCTTTGCAAGTCCCATTTATTACACCACAGCGCCCAAACCACACCGTATAACA
>JAJRWO010000064.1 GCA_024276775.1 Gammaproteobacteria bacterium
CTGAAATGACGGACAATGAAGCCGCTGAACAACTGAATTCAGCCCGAGATCACTTATTTAAACAACTCCATGAGCGACTCAAGATAAGGGCCTAAAACACCTCCCCTTCAGGCTCATTTCTGGATTGGAAAATACTGCCCCCTGCCCAATCTAATGTTTATGGGTTTTGGCAAAGCCGATACCACGAGGGTCGCTGGCGGCCTCAACATCATTACTCTGTTTGTGCCAAAGAATGGCCTGCATATTGCCGTATTGGCGAGTCATTGCCTTGAGATTATGGCCAAGGCTTTTGAGTTTTTGCTGCTGTGTTTCAGTCAGTGCATGATGCTCAAACTGGATTGTATCGGGCAAAAACTGGTGATGGAATCGAGGTTGACTAACCCAGTCTGCTATTGGTTTGTTGTTAGCAAATTCCAATGTGCCCAATAACACCATGGTAATGATGCGACTACCGCCCGGTGTGCCGAGGATGGCAAGCCTGCTATCGGTTTCCAGAAAGGTGGGGCTCATACTTGAGAGCGGTCGTTTGCCGGGGGCAATAGCATTGGCTTCAGCACCCACCAGGCCATAGGCGTTAGGTGTGTTGGGTTTAGCCGAGAAATCATCCATTTCGTTATTGAGCAATACGCCTGTGCCTGGGGGAGTAAAAGTCGCGCCGAACGGATAGTTGATGCTGAGGGTGGCGGCAACCCGATTGCCTTCCTGGTCAAGGATAGAGAAATGGCTGGTGTCCTGGCCAGAGCTGTTCTGCACCGCTCCGGGCAGGTCACTGCTGATGCTAGCGCGATCCGAGCGGATGCTGTTGCGCAGCCCATCGGCATAAAAAGGATGAGTGAGTTTGTCTGTTGGAATATTGGTAAAATCAGGGTCACCCAGGTATTCAGCGCGATCACGATAGGCGCGCCGCATTGCTTCGACAATGGTGTGGATGCGTGCGGTTTCGTCCATTTTATTCAGTTCAAAACCGGATAAAATATTTAGCATGGTCACTAAAGCAATGCCGCCAGACGATGGCGGGGCCGCAGAGGTAATGCGGATGCCATTATAATCGCCGTAGATGGGCGTGCGTTCAATCACTTGGTAATTATTCAGGTCTTGCAGGCTCCAAATGCCCCCCGCTTGGCGCACCGCCTCGACTAATTTTTTGGCGACATCACCGCGATAGAAACCGGCATGACCCTGTTTGGCGATTGCCGTCAAAGTGTTGGCTAGATCAGCCTGTTTGATGACGTGGCCAACAGGGGGTACGTCATTGCGATACAAAAATATAGTCGCAGTTTCAGGGTCTTTACGCATCTGTTTGAGTCTGAAAGCGGCCAGTTTACGATATTGTTCATCGACGGTAAAACCATCGCGGGCTGCACGGATTGCGGGTGCCAAACTTTTGCTTAGGGATAAGCGGCCATATTTTTCAGCGATGTGAACCAGTGCGGCTGGTTCACCGGGGATACCTGCGGCGAGTGGCCCGTTCATGGACAGGCCGGGTATGAGTTCGCCATTTTTATCCAAATATAAATCGCGATGGGCGGCCAAGGGAGCCTGTTCACGGCCATCAATCATGGTTTCAAAGCCATCTTTAGCCCGGTGCAGCAACCAGAAACCACCGCCGCCGATACCGGAACCGGCCGGCTCGACTACCGCCAAAGTGGCACTAACAGCAACCGCAGCATCAAAGGCATTGCCTCCGGCGGCGAGGATTTCATGACCAGCGGCAGTGGCGATGGGATGAGCACTGGCAACGGCCGAGGCGGATGGTGTTTTGGACTGAGCCTGGGCCGAGGTGATAAACACAAACAGCAAGATTAAAAGACCTGTCGTCTGTGTGACAAGCAGCTTTAAATAAATCCCGTTGGATTGAGAAAAATTGAATCTCATGGCGGCGGTAATCAGTTCTTGCTTGTGATGATGGTGTACTTCGCCATTAACTGCTCCTGAGTCTCGACATTGTTTTCATCTTTGGGGATGCAGTCGACAGGGCAGACCTCTACACACTGTGGTTCGTCGTAATGGCCAACACATTCGGTGCACAGGTTAAGGTCAATCTCGTAGATCTCATCGCCCTGGGAAATAGCACTGTTCGGGCATTCCGGTTCGCAGACGTCACAGTTGATGCATTCGTCGGTGATAATTAAAGACATAACTGACTACCTTTCTTCTGTTTGTTTTTAACAAACATTCATTATTTAAGACTCACTAATTTTTAGCTTGTCCTTGAGTGCAGTAAATACGGCCTCATGGACAAAACCACTCACATCGCCACTTAGCCGGGCAACTTCTTTAACCAGACTGGATGAAATGTAGGTGTACTGTTCAGCCGGCATCAGAAACATGGTTTCCAGTTCTGGTGCCAGCTTGCGGTTCATTCCTGTCAGCTGAAATTCGTACTCAAAGTCTGATATTGCCCGCAGACCGCGCAGAATTACCTGGGCATTTTTTTGCTGGGCAAAGTTTGCCAGCAGAATATCAAAACCACAGACCTCAACCCCGTCAATGCCATCCAGCACAGTTTTGGCGAGCTGAATACGTTTTTCCAGTGAAAAAGCTGGATTTTTACCACTATGGGCAGCGACTGCCACAATCACCTTGTCGAACAACTTGCTGGCTCGCTGGATCAGATCAGTGTGGCCGTGAGTGATTGGGTCAAAGGTGCCGGGGTAGATGGCCGTTTTAGTCATCGCTGTGTTTGTGTCAATGGTTTGAAAGGGCAGGATGATATCACGAAGCTAGGCATTATGTATTGACCTGAGCCACTTTAAACGACAGGGCACACGCCAATGTTATTCACTGTGATTCGCGGTTTGCCACATGGGGGGGTATTATAGTCTGTTTTTTCAGCTTGGCTGTTTGCAGGAGTAATATTTAAGTATGACGAACAAGATCATTCCAGTTGCTAAGCCGACTGTTAAGAAGCGCTTCGATAGGCTCCATATAGTGCTATTCATCATACTGGCCATTGTTGTTGCTTCAGTCGTTGCAGTATGGATGGTTCGTACTCATGTTTTTCCTTCCGAATTTAAGCCGGTTACATTGTCACAAAAAGAAGAGGTTGTGCTTGATCGAAAACTGGAACGCCTTGGTCTATCAGGCAGTGGTACTTCGATCCCATTGGAACCTGAGCGTTACAGTGAGGAAGGCGCTGTACGTGAGGTGGTTTTTTCAGAGCACGAACTCAATGCGATGTTGGCCAAAAATACCGATTTGGCGGACAGGCTCGCAATCGACTTGTCAAATAACCTTGTCAGCGCAAAGCTGTTGGTTCATGTCGACGAGGATTTTCCGGTGATGGCTGGAAAAACACTCAAATTAAAAACCGGTGTTGAGCTTGC
>JAJRWO010000065.1 GCA_024276775.1 Gammaproteobacteria bacterium
AACCATGCGGGCAAAATATCGCATCAGATGGCAAAACAATACGCTGAGCAAGAGTATCAGCAATTTCATCAACAACGCTTGCAAAATAACACCGCTCAGGCAGATGAACATTTAGCGCAATTGACCAAAACTGCGGAGCAACTCACCGCAGCGGTTAAAGCGAAAAAGGCAACAAAAAAACATGACTGAACACGATCAAAAACAGCTCGGTATTACCCTCTGGGGTATTGCCGATCAACTACGCGGCGCGATGAATGCCGATGACTTTCGCGATTACATGCTGTCGTTTCTCTTTTTGCGTTATCTGTCGGATAACTACGAGGCCGCTGCCAAAAAAGAGTTGGGGCGGGATTACCCCGAGCTTGAAGCTGACAGTAAAAGCAGCCCGTTAACCGTGTGGTATGAGAAAAATGCAGGGGATATCAAGGCATTTGAAAAACAAATGCGCCGTAAAGTGCATTATGTGATTGAACCACAACACCTGTGGAGTAGCATTGCGGAGCTGGCCAGAACCCAACACAATGATTTATTACTGACCTTGCAGAGCGGTTTTAAATACATTGAAAATGAATCCTTTGAAAATAACTTTCAGGGATTGTTCTCGGAAATTAATCTGGATTCTGAAAAACTGGGTAAAAAATACGCCGACCGTAACGCCAAGCTTTGCACCATTATTACTAAAATTGCCGAAGGTATTGCCGAGTTTTCCTCTAATAGTGATGTGTTAGGCGATGCTTACGAATACTTGATCGGCCAGTTTGCCGCTGGCTCGGGTAAAAAAGCCGGTGAGTTTTATACCCCACAACAAATATCGACAATACTGTCTGGCATTGTCACGCTGGATAGTCAGGAACCGGCAACAGGCAAAAAGAAGAAACTGAATAAAGTGCTGGATTTTGCCTGTGGTTCTGGCTCGTTATTGTTAAATGTACGCAACCAATTAGGCGCACATGGAATTGGCAAAATATACGGGCAAGAAAAAAATATTACCACCTACAATCTGGCTCGCATGAATATGCTTCTTCACGGGGTAAAGGATTCAGAATTCGACATTCACCATGGCGATTCATTAACAAACGATTGGGATTTGCTTAATGAAATGAATCCCGCCAAAAAGCTGGAATGTGACGCCGTTGTGGCTAACCCACCCTTCAGCTATCGCTGGGAACCCTCAGAAGCCTTAGGCGAAGATTTCCGCTTTAAAAGCTATGGCCTTGCACCTAAGTCGGCTGCCGATTTTGCTTTTCTATTGCACGGCTTTCACTTCTTGGGCGATGAAGGCACTATGGCAATCATTTTGCCCCATGGGGTGTTGTTCCGTGGTGGTGCCGAAGCGCGTATTCGTACCAAGCTGCTAAAAGATAACAATATTGATACGGTGATTGGCTTACCCGCAAACTTGTTTTTCTCAACGGGTATTCCAGTGTGTATTTTGGTATTGAAAAAATGCAAAAAACCGGATGATGTGTTGTTCATAAACGCAAGTGAACATTTTGAAAAAGGCAAACGCCAAAACCGTTTGTTGCCTGAACACATGGATAAAATTATTGATACGTATCAATACCGCAAGGAAGAGAAACGTTATTCCAGACGGGTTGAGATGGAAGAGGTAGAAAAAAATGATTACAACCTGAATATTTCACGTTATGTGAGTACCGCTAAGCCGGAAGAACAAATTGATTTACAGGCAGTCCATGATGAGTTGATTGATTTGGAGAAAAAAATTCTCTTTTCTACGACTAAACACAATGAGTTTCTTGAAGAACTCGGATTGCCACCATTGCGGTAAGTGGAAAAAATATGCTGATTGCTCTTAAATCATATTTTTTTACAGAGTGTTTTCTTTAGCTTTGCAACCATAAGCTGGCTATCCAGTACATCACTAGGGTTTAACGCCGTACTGCGTGACTGCGCATCATGATCCACAACGCCGGCAGCGTCGCCAGCACCAGCATCAACGCCGCTGGTGCGGCCAGTTCCAGCATTTCTTCACTGGCTTCGATCCAGATACGAATCGGCAGGGTGTCAAAACCCACTGGCCGCAGCATTAAGGTGGCAGGCAATTCTTTGAGTACGTCGATAAACACTAGTACCCAGGCGGTGATCATGCCGTTGCGAATCATCGGTAACGTTACGCGGCGCAAATTTTGTAATGGTCCGGCACCGTGAATACGCCCCGCCTGTTCAACGCTGGGGGTTAATTGCGATAAGGCTGATTCCTGTGCTTGAATCGCTAATGGCAAAAAACGTATCACTAACGCCATAATGAGTACAGCAAAACCACCGTAAAAGCTTGGTATTACGGCAATCACAAAGGCAATTACCCCCAGCGCCACCACAGGGCCGGGCAGCACAAAACCAATGCTGGAAAGTTGCACATAAGTTGTACTGAGCCAACTGCGCATACGGGTATGAAACAAGCCAATTGGCAAGGCGACCATCACGGCTACGGTTGCTGCCGTCAATGAAACCAGCCCGGTATTAAAAGTGTAGCCCCAGAATTTGGCATCAATCAGGTCTTGCGCCAGCGCCTCATAGCTCCAGACCAGCATCCAGCCAAGCGGAATAATGAAGGCAAACATAGAGATTGTACCCAACCAACCCCAGATCAGGACGGTCTCACCAGGTGTGGCTTGTTTGCGGGCAACAAAACGGGTCTGAGCACCGGCGTAGTAGCGTTGCTGACGGCGGAAAAAACGCTCCAACACCAGAAATACCAAGCTCATGCTGACGAGGATTAAACTCAGCCCTGCGGCGGCTTGATAATCGAACCGGCCACTCATTTGTAAATAAATACTCAAGGTAAAGGTTTGATAGCGCAGCATGGAAACAGCACCAAAATCCGACAGCGTATGTAATACCACCACAATGAGTCCCGCCGCCAATGCGGGGCGCATCAGCGGCAGCGTAACCCGCTGAAACACCTGCCATCTTGATGCTCCGTGGATGCGGGCGGCATCTTCCAGGCTACGACGCGAGTCAATCAAGCTGGTGTAACTAAGTAGAAAAACGTAGGAAAAAGTTGCCAGCGCCAATATGCTCGCCGCGCCACCAAGACCGTAAATATCAACCACCGCGCCCTGGCCAGCAATGGCCTGCCAGATTTGACCAAGCCAACCATCAGGCTCCAGTAATACAGTATAAATATGGGCAAACACATAGGTAGGAATGGTTAGTGGCAATACCAGCAGCCAGATTGCCAATTTGCGGCCGACAAAATTACGCCGCGCCGCCAGCCAGGCACTAGGCACCGCCAGTAGCAGACATAAAACTGCCACCACTACTGCCAGCGACAAGGTATTGCTAATCAACTCCGGCAAGCGGCTGCTCCAGAGCCCTGCCCACTTGCTGGCCGATAGTTGCATGCTGCTGTAGATCACAAACAGCAACGGGATCGTCGCTGTTAAGACGACGAACCCGGCCATGGAACCCAGTGATCCGATTCTAGGTTTAGTCATTTATCAGTCACATATTAATTTTTTAATCCCCCTCCTTCAAGGAGGGCGGTGATCAACGCTTAATCTATAACCCAGTTGATCCCCCACAGCCTAAGGCATTCCCACGGCTTCAATCAGATCAATCGTCGCATCCCGTTTCTGCCCCAGCTTAACCATGGGCACATCGGCAACCTTGTAACTCCCTGCGGCAGGTACTTCAGCGGCGGCTGCCACACCCGGACGGGTTGGGTATTCGCTGTTTGCCTCGGCAAATATCTCCTGACCTTGCTCTGATACCATAAAGGCAATAAGCTTCTCGGCCAGCGCCTGCTTTTTGCTGTATTTGCTCACTGCTACGCCAGCTATATTCCAGGCTACGCCCATAGCATCCTGATCCGGCAGGCTAATTTCGATTGGCGCATTGGCATCCTTAGCCAAGTGACGGTAGATGTAATAGTGATTCACTAGGCCAATATCCTTCTGCGCGGTGGCAACGGCCTTTACAATCTTGCTGTGTTTGTTAAATACCGAACCATCAACATTGGCCTTCATGCCTTGCAGCCAAGTTTTGGTCTTGGCCTCACCAGCCGATTCCATATATACGCTGACACCGGCAATATA